>NZ_PFKO01000070.1:0-9878 GCF_002784285.1 Candidatus Infernicultor aquiphilus | reverse complement strand
CCGAGCATCACCATTTGAGCGTGGAATTCATTAAATAACTTGACCTCTTTCGGAAGATTTTGGTAAAAGAATTCCTGAATATGATGGTAAGCAGCCTCTTCCGAAATTAACTTATGACGAGAAAATATTCTTTTGGTATAAGTATCAATAACGAAAAATGGTTTTTCTCCCGCATATAATAATATACTATCTGCAGTTTCAGGTCCAATCCCTTTTATGTTTAATAACTTTTTTCTCAACTCCTCGCTGTCGCCTGAAAACATTTTTTCAGTAGAACCTTCAAACTCCTCAAAAAAGAAAGTTACGAAATTTTTTAATCTTTGTGCTTTAATATTATAATAACCCGAAGGTTTTATCAATTTACTTAATTCTTCTTGGCTTAGATAATAAAATGCATCAGGGTTCAATAAATTTCTTTTTTTTAAATTTTTAATCGCTTTTTCAACATTATTCCAAGAAGTATTTTGAGTAAGAATAGCACCTACCATTACCTCAAAAGGGGAACCTCCCGGCCACCAGTGTAATGGTCCAAAATAATTATATAAACTGTTATAAATCTTTAATAGAATATCCCTTTTTTGCATCTTTGCCTAATTATTCTTAAATAATTGTTCTATTTATAATTAATTCTCCAATGCACCAATTAACCAATTGACTAATTGACCAATTGACTTAGTCGTTAGCTGTAGGGGTCGGATTTATCCGACCCGAAACGGGTTTGATGAATCAAACCCCTACAACAAATTACTTATTTCGGGCAGACACAAGGTCTGCCCCTACTTGTACCTTACAACCTTATTTTTCTTTTTCTTTTTCCTCTTCTTTTTTCCCCAACTCTACGCTCCACGCTGTACGCTAGTTTTGCTAACCGCTCTACGCTATTCTTCACTATATACTCGATACTCGATACTATATACTGTTCTTAAAACTCTCCCTGGTGGGCGTTTTCTAAAAATTTACAGATTAATTTAATCGAACTCTCAATATCTTCCTTGTGACACATCTCTACTACTGAATGAACATATCTGGTAGGAATAGAAATAGTACAAGCGGGTACTCCGGATTTACTCCTTTGTATGGCTCCTGCATCAGTTCCTCCTCCTAATAATATATCAGTCTGGTATTTAATTTTATTTTCTTCCGCTATCTTCCTTAAAAAATCAACTAACTTTTTATTAGAAATAGTATGAGAATCCATTAAAGATATAGCTGTTCCTCCTCCTAAATTAGTAACCATTTCTTCTTCCTTAGTTCCCGGAAGGTCTGAAGCAATGGTAACATCAAGGGCAATGCCTAGATCAGGTTCCACAGAAAACGAAGAAACGGTCGCTCCTCTAAGTCCAACTTCCTCCTGCACAGTTGCCACGGCATATATATCTACATAACAACTTTTGATTCTTTTTAGTGCCTCAATCATAACATAAACTCCAACCCTATCATCAAGGGCTTTAGCAGTTATTATTTTGTTATTAAGTTCTTTAAAATCTCTATCTAAAGTAACAAAATCTCCTGGTTTCACTATCTTTGAAACTTCCTCTTTTTTCAGACCTACATCTATAAAAAGATCTTTAATCTTTGTCGCTTTTTTCTTTTCTTCTTCTTCTAAAATATGAATAGGTTTGGAACCAATCACTCCTCCAATATCTTTTACTCCATGAACTACTACTCTTTGGGCAATTAAAGTCCTGGGGTCAAATCCACCCACTGGAGCAAATCTCAAAAAACCATCTTTATCAATAAAACTTATCATAAAACCAATTTCGTCCATATGTGCAGCGAGCATTACTTTTTTAGGAAGAGAATTGCTCATTGCCTTTTTAGTTTTTTTAATCCCAATGATATTCCCTAATTTATCTATCTTCACCTCATCAGTTACTTTCCCCAGTTCTTCCTTAATAACTTTCTGAATCCTTTCCTCATAACCAGAAATTCCTGGTGTCTCACACAGTTTTTTTAATAATTCCATCCTGTTCTCCTTTCTTTATTTACTAAATAGGTAAAATTTAGTGCCTGGCACCTTTTTTTACATTCCATAAAATATTCTCTGCTGCTCCTACTCCTGCCCCCATTTTAAAATTATAATTAAAGTCGGATAAAGTCTTTTCAATAATGCTCAGGGTCATTATCACTTCATTTTCAGTTATGTTTCCCATATGTCCTAAACGAAATACTTTGCCGGCCAATACTCCTTTTCCCTCTGATACTAAGACACCGTTCTGATATAATTTTTCTCTAAAAGGTAAATCTTCAATTCCAGAAGGATATACTACTGTTGATACAGTATTGGCTCTAATTTCCTGGGAAGGAAGTATACTAAATCCCAATTCTTCCAATCCTGTTTGAAAGGCTAAAGCAAACTTCTGATGTCTTCTAAATCTTTCTTCCAAACCTTCTTCTAATATTATTTTCAGACCTTGATGCAGGGCATTGACCATATTTACGGCATGAGTAGCAAAATATCTTTCTCCCGGTTCACGCATAATAGGTAACCAGCGATTAATATCCATATAATAAGCAAAAATTTTTCCTAAACTATTCCTCCTCTCTAAAGCCCTTTGGCTAAATAATAAATTAGCTAATCCTGGAGGAACGCCAATTGCTTTCTGGTTACCGGCAAAAAGAATATCAATTCCCCAATCATCCATCCGTTCCTCAATGCCTCCCATAGCGCAAACTCCATCTACAATAAACAGTGTTTCAGAATATTTTTTTAAAATTTCTCCTACTTCAATTACCGGAGCACAAACACCGGTAGAAGTATCCACATGAGTTAAAGTTAACGCAGAAAATTTTTTCTCTTTTAGTTTCTGGGTAATTTTTTCTACTTCAACAATCTTACCCCACTGGGAAGCTAAAACTTCTACTTCAAAATCATAAGCTCGGGCGATTTCTACAAACCGATCTCCAAAAAAACCATGTGAGATTACTAATAAACGATCACCCTTTTTCAAAGCATTAACCAAGGCGGTCTCCATGGCTAAAGTCCCAGTGCCAGGAATAATAAAAGGTTGACCTTGTTCGGTCATAACTATAGTTTTTAAATCTTGAAGAGTTTCTTTTAAAGTCTTTACCAATTCAGGGTCTAAGTGCGAAACAGTTTCTTTACTTAAAGCATCTAATATAGACTGCTCAACTGGAGTAGGTCCGGGAATCATCATTAATTTCTTTTTCAAAATTATTTCTTCCTTTCTTTTTATTTTTTTATAAATTTTATAAAAATTATAAATTCTCATCCCTTTTCTCTTTTTAATTTTATCTTACCGATTTTAAAAATCAAACACCTCCCTCATTAAGAGATATTAGGCCATCTCTAAAGATGGGAACAATATTAAAAATATCTAACTGAGCACAAAACTCCAAATCTTTTCTTAAACCAATACTTTCCAAATAACGACCATGCTGAGATTTTCGCAACATCTCTAAAATATTATTTCCAAACTTTTTATAAAGTACTTGAGCAGTTAAATTAGCATCTGCTTCCTGGCAGGTACCGGTAGTAGTAGTAGAGTAAATATCTCTTAAAGAATTAATCAACCTTCCGGCACAAACTGTATCTTCTAAAGAAAAGTGACCTTCTTTTCCTGCGCAAGCCAATAAAATATCTCCTTGAAATTTAGAACAATAATTAAAAGTTGCCTGTAAATTTAAAAAACTGGCTATAATTATCCTAAAAGCACCCCTAACTATTTCCAAGGTCTTTACCCCATTGGTGGTGGAAAAAATAATTATTTTATCTTCCACTATTTCTTTCTGGTATTCTCGCGGTGAATTACCTAAATCAAAACCTTTTATCTTTCTTCCTTCTCTTTCTCCTCCTAATAAAACTTCTTCTTTTTTAAACTGCTGAGTCTTTTCTTTAGCCTGCTCAGGAGACAAAATCGGAACTATACCACGACATCCATAAGCTAAAGCAGTTACTATGGTGCTGGATGCCCTTAAAACATCTATAACTACGATTAATTTACCTGCTAATCTTCTATTCTTTATCTCTTCTGGAGTAAAGACGACTTCTAAATTATTCATCTGGTTAGGTATAAATCCTCCTAAATTAAGCTCCAAATTTATTTAATTTTAAGGCATTAGCCATCATTAAAGGAAGGGCATCTACTGCGGCAAATCTTCCCAACTCTCCCTGGGCACAAGCCCTTTCATTGAATCTATCCACATCATCAATTCTAATATAGGGAGAAAATAAGATAAACGGATTCGGATGCCAACTATGTCCCTTCATTATAGCGGGGGTAGAATGATCTCCGGTAACTACCAGAACATCTGGTTTTAATTTTAGCACTTCCGGAATAAATTTATCCACTTCTTCAATTATTTTAACCTTTCCTTCAAAATTACCATCCTCTCCGTAACTATCCGTCTTTTTTATATGAAGGTAAAAGAAATCATATTTTTCAAAATTTTCTCTCAAGGTTTCAAACTCTTCTTTTATTGATTCTCCGGTCTTTAATATTTCCATACCCACCAATTTAGCTAATCCCTTATACATAGGATAAGTAGCTATAGCGGCCGGGGTTAGCTTAAATAATTCATTCATAGTGGGTAAATCGGGATGCTTGGCAAATCCTCTCAATAAAACGGTATTGGCGGGGTAATGTTCTTTTAATACTTCAGTAGCTATCTTAATAAACTCATTTACTACTTCAGCAGTCTTTTTTGCACTGGCCTTTAAAGGTTGGGCAAATTTCATTTTTTCTCCAACTATCTGAGGGTCAGCATCAGAAAGGTCTTCTTCTAAATTTTTTCCTCGAAATACCACTACAAATCGGTGTTCCTTACCTGGGGCAATTATTACCTTAACTTCCCCTATCTGTTTAATCTTATCTTGCATAATTTCACAAATTTTTTCATTTATAGCCGTAGAAATTCTACCTGCTCTACGGTTTACTATTATCCCCTTCTCGCTTAAGGTCGCAAAATTACCTCTACAGGCTAAATCGTAAGGAGTGAGTTCCATTCCCACTCCCAGAGCTTCTAAAACCCCTCTTCCTATCTGATACTTAATAGGGTCGTAGCCAAATAGAGAAAGATGAGCTGGACCACTCCCTGGGGTGATACCACAAGATATGGGATCGGTTAAACCACAAGAAGATTTAGAAGCTAATCTATCTAAATTAGGGATTAAAGCCGTCTGCAGCGCTGTCTTATTATTCTTGTAGGGAAGATCGCCAATCCCATCAGCAACTAAAAGAACAATCTTTGATTCATTTTGAATAGCTAATGATTTTATAATTTCTTCGTTTACCATAATCTTTATCTCTCCTTAATTTTTATTTTTCTGGCTAACTTCTATCAATCTTTCCTTTAATGAAGTGTTTCGATGAAAGGTTTTATTATTTTTAATAGCAATCCATAAAGCTTTTTTAGTACCAATTAATATTACCATCTCTTTCGCTCGGGTAATTCCAGTATATAATAAATTCCTTTGCAGAAGCAAATAGTGCTGGGTCATTACCGGAATAACCACTATTCGATATTCGCTGCCTTGACTTTTATGGACCGTAATAGCATAGGCCAACACTAATTCATTTAATTCAGAAAATTCGTAACCAACCTTTCTCCCATAAAAATTTACTTCTAAAATATGCTCCTCCTCCTCTATATTTTCAATCCTACCTATGTCTCCATTAAAAACCTCTTTATCGTAATTATTTTTAATTTGCATCACTTTATCATTTACTCTAAAAGAATGGTTTCCATATTTAATCTCTTTCCCCTTAAGATTTAAGGCCTCCCTTAGGCAATAATTTAAATTATCTGCCCCTACTTCCCCTTTATACATAGGAGAGAGAACTTGAATATCATCTACCGGATCTATTTTATATTTGGCGGGAAGACGAACAGTACAAAGGTTGATTATCTTTTGAACAGCAAGCTGAGGGTCCTCTTCTTCTATAAAATAAAAATCTCTTTCTCTTTCTCCTTTAATAACCGGATATTTTCCCTCATTAACTCGGTGAGCATTTACAATAATTAGGCTTCTCCGATCTTGTCTAAATATTTTAGTTAATCTCACCACTGGAATAGTTTCAGAATCGATAATATCTTTTAAAAGATTGCCTGGTCCTACCGAAGGTAGCTGATCTACATCACCAATCAAAATTAATATGCTACCGGAAAGAACTGCTTTTAAAAGATTATTCATTAATAAAATATCTATCATAGAGACTTCATCCAAAATTATTACCTCGGCCTGAATAGGGTTTTCTGAATTTTTGGTAAAGATTCCCCTCTTAGGACTATATTCTAATAATCTATGAATAGTCTTTGCTTTCCGACCGGTAGTTTCAGTCAATTTTTTTGCCGCTCTACCGGTAGGTGCGGCTAAAATTATTTTTAATTTTAATTCCTCAAAAAGTTCAATAAGTCCTAAAACAGTAGTAGTTTTTCCCGTTCCAGGACCACCAGTTAACACCAATACCCGATTTAAGAGGACTTTTTCAATCGCCTCTTTTTGCTCTTCTGCAAAAGAAATATCATATTTTTTTTCTAAATATTTTATTTTTTTTGGTACATCTAAATTAATCAGTTGTTGAGGAAATTTAACTAATTCAATTAATTTCTTACTTACTCCTAATTCTGCAAAATAATAAAAGGGCAACCATACCCTATCTTCTTGTAAAATAATCTCCTGGTTATTTTTTAAAACATCTAAGTTTTTTTCAACTAATAATTTCTCAACTTCTAATAATTCACTACTCTGATCAATTATTTCATTAATAATCCCATAACAATGACCTTGATTGGTCAATTCATTTAAAAGGTATTTAATCCCAGCCTTTATTCTCGCCGGAGAAGCAGGTTCGATGCCTAAATTCTGAGCGATACGATCAGCAATTTTAAATCCGATGCCGAAAACATCATCAACTAATTGGTACGGATTTTCTTTTAGTTTTTCAATGGCAGTATTCCCATAAGTCTTATAAATTTTAACTGCGTATCCAGTGGTAATTTGGTAGGATTGTAAAAATATCATCACTCTTTTAATTTCTTTTTGTTGTTCCCAGGATTTGCTGATCACTTTTATTCGTTTTTCGGCAATGCCTTCTACTTCAGTTAGTCTTTGAATATCGTTCTCCAGAACCTCTAAAGTTTTATCACCAAAATACTTTACTATCCTATCTGCAGTTGCAGGGCCAACTCCCTTAATTAACCCGGAGCTTAAATATCTTTTTAAACCAAATAAAGAAGTAGGTAAAATTAATTGATAATCTTTAAAATTAAATTGCCAACCATACTTGGAATTATTGACCCATTCTCCCTTTAACTCATAATCCTCGCCAATGTTTACCGAGGCCATATTTCCAACGATGGTAGTTAATTTATCTTCCTTCCCCGTTTTCACGAGGACAGACTTTTCCAAGCTTATCTTCGCTATGATATAACCATTTTCATTGTTTCTATATACAATTTTTTCTATAATTCCTTTTAAATTTTCCATGGTTCACCTTCGGAGAAATTTGCCAATTCAACAATTTGCCAATTCACCAATCTACCAATCGACCAATTAAGTAGGGGGCGGATTTATCCGCCCTGAGTTTTGCGGGCTCGATTCATCGAGCCCCTACAACTACGCTAAACGCTCTACGCTCTATCCTAATGTACGAGATACGATTCACGAGATACGTACCTAATCTTATACTATTTTCACATATACATTTCTTGGTCGAGGACCATCAAACTCACAAAAACAAATTCCCTGCCAGGTTCCCAGGAGGAGATTATTATTTTCCACCGGTATATTTACCGAAGAACCAATGATACTCGCTTTGATATGCGCAGCAGAATTCCCTTCTAAATGATGGTAATGATCATTTAAAGGGATCACTTTATTTAATTCCATAATTATATCATGTTTAACACTGGGATCAGCATTTTCATTTATAGTAACTCCGGCAGTAGTATGAGGGATAAAAACGCAACATAATCCTTCCGATATTCCACTCTCTCTAACTACCTTCTGAATCTGAGCGGTAATATCTATCATCTGGGTTTGGGTATTAGTCTGGACGGCTATTTCTTTTAGCATAACAACCTCCTCTTTTAGTTAGTTAGTTAGTTAGTTATTCAATATTAATTCACCAAGGGAAAATATAAATATAAGATTAATCTTGAGTTTCGCTAATAATTTTTTTGCTCTTTTCTAGATCTCTATTGGATACTAGAATGATTACTTCTCCCAAACCATCTATCGTAAAAGGATAAACTGAATGGGTTATATCTGATTGCAAAATACATTCAATGCCATAACTGCCTAATAAACTCTTAATAGTAAGAGCTTCGTCTTCGCGAGGAACCCGAACGAGTTCAACTATTTTTAAATCTTTGTCTTTATTTTCTGTATTTTCAGGCAAAATATCTCCTCCAATTAGTCAATCCACCAATTACCCTATTCCTCGATTGACCGATTAAATTAATCGTTTGCGAATATTTGTAGAGGTCGGATTTACCGACCCGGGCTTTTCGGTAATTTATCTGACGGGTTCGATGAATCGAACCCTCCTCTTGGAAGGGCGTATGCAATACGCCCCTACTTCTCTCTGTACACTTGTAACTCGCAACCCGTAACTTATTACTGTATCTTACTATATGGTTGTAACCCAAAAAGCCAAAAATATTTTTAATAGATTATATATCTGATGCGTTTTGGAAGGGCGTATGCAATACGCCCCTACTTCTTCTTTACTTCTGATTACTAATTCCTGCAACTTTTATCTTTCACTATATACTACATACTATATACTCGATACTATCTTAATCCTAATTTGTCATAAGCAACTTTTTTAGCTTCTTCATATATCTCTTTAAGAGGGACTTGATACTGCTGGGCTATCTTCTGACAATCCTGGTATTCGGGGGCAATAGTTTTAATATCTTCTTTAAAAACACCGACTTTAACCTTAATTTTACCATACTTGGTCTCAGCTATAAAATTCGCTTGAGTCAATTTCAACCTTTTTACTTCTTTTATTCTTACTCCCAAAGTAGTAGATTCGGAAAATAATACTTCCAGTATTTCTTTAAGATTTTGTTCGTAAACTATAATACTCAACATCTGGGCGGGTCGATTCTTTTTCATCTGGATAGGGGTTAAAAATACATCTAATGCCCCTTGAGAAAATAATTCATCCATAATATAATTATAGAATTCTGGGTTCATATCATCAATATTAGTTTCTATTAATAGAGCTTCATCGTGAACATAACCATCCATTAAGTCCCTATCCCTTAATATTTTCTCACCTATGCTCACTCTCAAAAGATTAGGAATAGAAAATTCTCTTTCTCCTGCTCCATATCCTATCTTTTCTATTTTCATTAAAGGTCTTTCCCCAAAGTCCTTAGTTAAAGTACTAATAATTGCGGCACCAGTGGGAGTAACCATTTCACTTTCCATTCCTCCGCTATAAGTAGGTATATTCTTTAATAATTCCAAAGTAGCTGGAGCGGGGAGCGGTAAAATTCCATGAGCACATTGGTCCAAACCTTGGCCTAAAGGTAGAGGAGAAGAATAAATTTCTTTTATTTCTAAAGCTTTTATTCCTATAACTGCAGAAGATATATCCATAATGCTATCTAAACCTCCTATTTCATGGAAGTGAATTTTTTCTATATCTTCCTGGTGTATTTTTGACTCAGCTTCCGCTATTTTAAAAAATATTTTTTTTACTTCGTTTTTAATTTCTTCATCTAATTTACTCTCTTCCAGAATATTTAGAATATCTTTAAATCTTCTCTCCACCCCTTTTTCCTGAATTTTTACTTTAAACTGACTGGCAGAAATTCCTTTTTTTAATACTTTATTTACTTCTAACTGATAACCGGAAAGGTTTAATTTATTTAATTCTTTTTCCAGGATTTCAATTTTC
>NZ_PFKO01000337.1:8301-9871 GCF_002784285.1 Candidatus Infernicultor aquiphilus | reverse complement strand
GTTCCTGATATGTTCCTGGGAGATTATGTAGCCAAAATGACAGGAAGAAAAAATATGATAATCTATCCGGGAGAATGTCATGTCCATGCTAAAGTAAGAACTCAGGATGTCCTGAAGAAATTGGCAGCTTATCCGAAAGCTGAATTTCTGATTCATCCTGAATGCGGTTGTGTTTCAAACTGTCTCCATTCTCTTTCCTGCGGAGAGTTGCCAAAGGATAAGGCTCATATCCTATCAACCGGAGGAATGGTAGCATATTCCAAAAAATCATCATCAGAAGAATTCGTGATCGCTACGGAAACAGGAATTCTTTACCGCCTGGGGAAGTTGAACCCGGAAAAAGAATTCATTGCCGTTAGAGATGATATGATATGTCAATTCATGAAAATGATCACCCTACCGAAATTATTAAATACACTAAAGAACCTGGTTTATGAAGTAAAAGTGCCAAAAGAGATTGCTGATCGTGCCAGAATTCCCATAGAAAGAATGTTATCACTCTCAAAATAGTTATGGATAAAAAAGCTCTTATTAATAAATACTTTCAGAAAGCCCATCTTTTACAGGTTAGAAATTCTTTTTACGCTAATACTCTCTCCTCGCTTTTCCAATGGCTGGTAGCAAATGACAGTACCTGCGAAGACAAGACAACTAATTACTTGAAAATAAAATCTGTTAGCAAAGCCTGTATTATCAGCAAACAAGAACTTCTTTTGTCAGGTCTGTAAGAAATTGCTTTTCTACTTACCAAACATACCCATCTTAAAATAAAGACTCTTTATAAAGATGGACAACTCGTCAGATCCGGAAATGTTATCGCTGAAATCGAAGGTGATGCCAAAGAAATATTGGCTCTGGAAAGAACAATCCTAAATATTTTACAAAGACTGTCAGGTATTGCCACTGAAACCCATAGATTCATTCGCCTTCTATCTTCCCGCACTATTCACTGTAAGAAACCCTTTATAGCAGCCACCCGGAAGACACCTTGGATGTCTTTGGACAAAAAAGCCGTTGCGACAGGAGGAGGACTTACCCACCGCCTGTCTCTTTTAGACGGAATTTTGATAAAAGACAATCATATAAGCATTTTCAGAAAAACTCATAATATCTCCTCTTTCGCGGACTCGATCGACTATATCCTCAAGGTTCTTCAACCGGAAATTAAAGGCCAGTTGGTGGAAATTGAAGTAGAGAATAAAGAAGAGGCCGCCGAAACACTAAAGGCAATCTATCATCTGAAAAGCGATGCTGATTTTGCTCTCTTGCTTGACAATTTTACTCCACTCAGGGCGCAAAGACTTCTCAGCTTGCTTAAAACAAAGTTTAATTTAGGAAATATCATCCTTGAAGCCTCAGGTGGAATAAACAGCAAAAATATTGATACCTGGCTTAGACTGGATTTGGATATCATTTCAGTTGGCGCTCTGACCCATTCCGCCCAAGCCGCGAATCTTTCACTGGAATTGGCCTAAGGGCTCGTTCGTAAATAACTTCATAGATATTTACGATTACGGCCCTTTGTGCCGCACCGAAATATTCAAGTTATTATCGGATGCGGCCTAATTGC
>NZ_PFKO01000337.1:7471-8117 GCF_002784285.1 Candidatus Infernicultor aquiphilus | reverse complement strand
TGAAATCAATATAAACCTTACTCTCAAACAAATTTTCGAATTGAGCCAAGCAAGGTTTAAGTTATATTACAAAGATCAGTTTGTTGTTTTTTCTCCTGAAATATTTGTTGAAATTACAGGCAATAAAATTTCTTCTTTCCCAATGAAAGGAACGATTGATGCTTCTATTAAAAACGCTGAGGAATTAATAATGAGCGATGAAAAGGAGAAAGCTGAACATATCACAATTGTTGATTTGATTAGAAATGATTTAAGTATTGTTTCTAATGATGTTAGAGTTGCCAAGTTCAGGTATTCTGAGTTAATAAAAACAAATCAAAAATCAATAATTCAAATCAGTTCAAAAATAACAGGGGATTTACCTGTTAATTTCAAAGAGCATTTGGGTGATATTATTTTTAACCTCCTTCCTGCCGGCTCAATTAGCGGGGCACCTAAAAAGAAAACTTTGGAAATCATTCACTCTGCTGAGAATTCACCAAGGGGATTTTACACTGGAGTGTTTGGATATTTTGATGGAAAAAATTTAACAAGTGCAGTGATGATAAGATTTATTGAGAAAATTAACAATATACTGCTTTATAAAAGCGGTGGCGGAATAACTTATTTAAGTGATGCAAAGTCAGAGTATCAGGAATTACTCGAT
>NZ_PFKO01000337.1:7198-7442 GCF_002784285.1 Candidatus Infernicultor aquiphilus | reverse complement strand
TAAAAGTAGTTGATGGAAAACTTTTCAACTTGGATTTTCATCAAAAAAGATTAAACAGAACATTAAATTATTTTTTCAAAAAAAAATACCAAATAGATTTGTTTCAAGAAATTTCTCTGCCAAACTTAGCTCTTGGTACGATATTTAAACTTAGAATTGAGTATTCAAAAAAAATTAATAATGTTTCAATATTGCCGTATAAAAGGAAAGAGATAAAAACTTTTCAATCAGTTGAGAGTAACTC
>NZ_PFKO01000337.1:0-6964 GCF_002784285.1 Candidatus Infernicultor aquiphilus | reverse complement strand
ATCAATACATCTATAACTTTAAATTTATATCCGGGATAAATAAATATCTCACTCCACCTACTACCACTTATAACTTCATCCTTATCAATATTAAAAGCTGATTCTAAGGCACGCGTTGTGGTAGTCCCTACTGAAATAATCCGTCTTTTTTCACGTCGGGCTTGATTAATTTTTTCAACAACATTAGGAGAAACATCATAAAACTCTGAATCCATTTTATGTTCTTCTACTTTTGAAACTCTTATAGGTTCAAAAGTTCCTCGACCAATATGCAAAGTTAAATAAGCTATTTCAACGCCTTTATAAGTAAGTTCTCCTAATAAGGGTTTAGTAAAATGAAACCCGGCAGTGGGAGCAGCTATTGAACCTTCTTGAAGGGCATAAACCGTTTGATAGTCATCTTTTTTCTTCAATTTTTCCTTAATATAAGGTGGAGTGGGCATTTGTCCAATTTTATTTAGTACCTCTTTAAAATTACCTCTAAAAACAAATTGAATAAAATAGCTGCCTTTTTCTTGGTCTTTACCTTCTATTATCCCCTCTAATTCAGCTCCAAAGATTATTTTAGTGCCTAAATGAATAATCTTCCCTGGTTTTACTAAAACTTCCCAATATTTATCTTTTAAAAACTTAAGAAGCAAAATTTCTACTTTTCCCTTAGTATTTTCTTTAAAACCATATAATCTTACTGGTAATACTTTAGTATTATTTAAAACTAAAAGATCTCCTTCTTTAAGATAATCTCTAATATCTTTAAAAATTTTATGATGGATTTCTTTTTTACATCGATTTAAAATCATCAAACGACTATGATCTCTTGGTCTAATTGGCCTTTGAGCAATAAAGCCCGGAGGAAGGTAATAATCAAATTCTTTTAATTGCATTTTCTACCTATTTATCTATTTTAATATTCTTTTATAATTTTTATTCCTTTATAATAATACTTTAATATATCTTGGTATCTGGCTCCTTGAACGGACATACCGTAAGCACCCCATTGTGACATTCCAACTCCATGTCCATTCCCTAAACCAGAGAACAAAAAAGTTAAAGGAACATCTATTTTATCGATTTTATCGATTTCCACCTCATCTACTGCCTCTTCCTTCTTATTTTCTTCCTTCCTCTTCTTCATTAATTCAATTAATTCCTTAATAGTCCAATCTTTTTTTTGTTCTAAAATATCTTTTATTGATCCTTCTTGATCTTCTTTCTTCTCAATTCTCTCTTTACTTTCCGTATTATTCATAATATTTAATTCTTTCCCTATTACCTTAATATCAAAAAGAGTACTTCTGATTAAATCTAGCCCAATTAATCTTCTTAAATCATTGGCTTTTATATAAATAATTTCATTATTCTCAGAGGTGAAAGCTAATTCATTTATCCTGCCAGTTTCGCCTTTTTTAGCTATTTTAATAGAAGCAACAGAATCTATTTTATAACCTTCTTCTTGTAGTTTCTCCGTTAAATTTTTTTCATTTATAGAATACTCCCAGGTATGATGGGGTGAAGAAACTTTTTCTTCAAATATTGATTTTACACTTCTTAAATAAGGTATATAACTTCCCCAAACATTTTCACTGTCCTCGGTATAGCCCCCACTATCAGAATGATAAACTGCATTAATTGGTTTTCCATTATAAACCATAACTAAACCTCTTGTTTCGTCAACCGCCTTATTAGTTAAAGTATCTTCATGATTTACTCCTCCATAAGCTTGACTATTGGTAGTAGCGCAGATATTATAGTCTTTATCAATATATTTATTCATATTAATAGTAAAGATAGCAAAAGTTCTAGAGGCAATAGCTTGAGCTTTTAAGGCTTCTGCTGGCCACTGAGGAGATATTTCTTTTTTTAAAACTCCATAAAGATATTCTTCCATACTTATAATATTAATAATATTTAATTTTCTAGAAACTTTATCAATATCTACTTCAATATCCCCTCGATATCGATACTTTTGTCCATTAATTAAAACTATAATTTTAGTTTTTCCCACTGGAACAATTTTTATAGGACCAGAATAAACACTTTTCCCTAAAATTTCTATCCCTTTTTCATGAGGCAACATCTTAATTATCTTATTATTTTCTTCACCTATAAGAACTTCCGATTTTAAATTATAAATCTTAAAAACGCCATCTCCTGTTATATTTAATTCATCTTGATTTAAAAATATACCTACTCGAAGCAAGGGTATTTTTTCTACAGCTGAAATATTTCTATTAAATATAAAAATCCAAAAAATGCTTATCCCTAAAAATAAAAAAAACTTTTTTATCTTTCCTCTTTCTGTTTTCCCCAATTGATCTATCTCCTTTTTAAATTCTTCGTTCGTATGAGGTGTGCTCTCCTTCTTAATAAAACTTACTATTATTTTTCATAAAACTAAAAACTCAAAGCGAAAAGCGAAAAACCATAATTCAAAATTCAAAATTATTTTTCTTAATTTTAAGTTTTTAGTTTTAGTTTTGCGCTTTACACTTTACGCTATTATTTTCTATAACAATTTCCCCTGCATATCTTTTTTCCTTTTTTTATCAAAATGTTTATAAGTTAAATCTGTAGCTATTCTTCCCTTAGGTGTTCGATGAAGAAAACCCTTTTGCAAAAGATATGGTTCATAAACATCACAGATAGTATCTGCATCCTCACTAATGGAAGCAGCTAAGCTTTGTAAACCTACTGGACCACCGGAAAAATTTTCTATTATAGTAAGTAATAATTTTTTATCTATATCGCACAAGCCAAAATTATCAATTTCCATCATATTTAAACCATAATCAGCAATTTCTTCAGTAATAATTCCTTCGCCTTTTATTTGAGCATAATCACGAAGTCTCCTTAAAAGTCTATTAGCGATACGGGGAGTACCTCTCGATCTTTGAGAAATTTTTTTTACTGCTTTTTCGGTTATTTTAACTTTTAAAATTTGGGAAGATCTTATTACTACCTGTTCAATTTCATCTTCCTGATAATAACCAACTCGAGTGATAACCCCAAAGCGACTTCTTAAGGGTGAGGTAATCAACCCCGTACGGGTAGTAGCTCCAATAAGAGTAAATTTTGGTAGACTTATACGTATGGAACGTGCGCTGGGACCTTTACCAATCAGAATATCCAATTCGAAGTCTTCCATAGCGGGATATAATATCTCTTCAACTGCTCGGCTTAGTCGGTGAATTTCATCTATAAATAAAACATCATTTTCTTGTAAATTAGTAATTATTGCCGCTAAATCTCCTGCTCTTTCAATAACTGGGCCAGAAGTCATTTTAATATTGACACCCATTTCATTAGCTATTATATAAGCCAAGGTAGTTTTACCTAAGCCTGGAGGACCATATAAAAGAATATGATCAATTGGTTCTTTCCTTTTTTTAGCAGCACTTATATAAATTTTTAAATTCTTTCTAATATTCTCCTGACCAATAAATTCTTTAAAAAATTTTGGCCTTAAATTTGTATCTAAATCTGGTTCTTCTTTTCTTAACCCCAAATCAATAGTTTTTTCTTTTAATTCCATTTATTTGCTCCGTTAAATATTAAAAACACTTTTTATAATAAATCTAAAAATTAAATAAGACCAGTCATGGTTAAATAATCCTTAAGGATTCTCGAATTAATTCTTCTACCTTTAATTTTCCTTTAAATTTTTCTTGAGTTTTTTCCACTGCAGACATTGCTTTTTTGTGGGTATAACCTAATACTTTAAGAGCGTCAATAGCATCTTTTATGATCTCGGGTGTAAAACTTTTTTCTAAACTTTTCTCTATAAAAATTACCTTACTTATTTTCTCTTTCAACTCTAAAATAATTTTCTTGGCTAACTTATGACCAATTCCTACTATGGTGGTTATCGATTCTAAATCTTCTTGAAGAATTGCTTTGCTAAAATCATCAGGAGTCATTTTAGATAAAATATTTAAACCTACTTTTGGGCCTACGCCAGGTGTACCAAGCAGCAATCTAAAAAATTCTTCTTCTTTTTTACTTAAAAATCCGTATAACATTATTTTATCTTCTCTTAAATATAAATAAGTATAAATTTTAATTTTATCTCCGGTTTTTAAGACAAGATTATTATAAGTAGGAATATTAATTTTATAACCTATGCCACCTATATTTAAGATAAGATAATTTATGGCGACCGTATCAACTATTCCTTCCAGAAAAGTTATCAAATTTAAACCTCCCAAATGGGGCTTTTTAGCTAAAAACTTAAAGCTACCTGTCTGCGTGCCTGCCTGACCTGTCTGCGTGTAACGCAAAGGCAGAGCGAGTACGCTCGCAGTCAGGCAACGCACAGGCAGAAAAGCGAAAAACCATAATTTAAAACTCAAAACTTTTTCCAAATAAATTATAACTTTTAGTGTAGGGGTCGAATTTACTCGAACCATTTTTTGCGGGCTTGATAAATCAAGCCCCGGCTACCTATACGCTATTAGGGCGTATAAAATACGCCCCTACATCTTTTTATTTCTATTTTACACGATACGCGATTCTTATATACCCTATCTTTCCTCTTTCCCATCTTCTGTCTTCTCTTTACTATATACTCAATGCTATATACTATTTTCATTTCTGCATCTATTTCTTTCTTACTCTTTTCTTAACTAACGACTAAATTTAATACTTAGTATGTATATGACAAATCGCTATCGCTAAAGCATCTGCTGCATGATCAGGATGAGGAATTTTAGGTAAATTGAGTAAGACTTTAACCATCGATTGAACTTGATATTTTTCCGCCCTCCCATTTCCTACCGTAGCTTGTTTAACTTGTAATGGAGTGTACTCATAAAGTTCTAATCCCATTAAAGCAACAGTTATAGCTATCATACCTTGCACTTTACTAACTATAAGTGCAGTTTTAGTATTCTTATTAAAAAATACTTCCTCAATGCTAACTTCTTGAGGATTGTATTTTTCAATAATTTCCTTTATTTTATAATATATTTTTTTTAATCTAAGAGTAAAAGTATCTTTTTTATTAGTTACTATACATCCATAATCAATTAAGGTAATTTCCTTTTTTTCATATCGTATTAGACCGTATCCAGCATTAGCAAGTCCAGGATCAATACCTAAGATAATCACAATTTCTCCTTGCTGGTTGATATTTCTTCCATAATTTCATCGGCAATATTAAAATTAGCATAAACCTTTTGCACATCATCCTGATCTTCTAATTGTTCCATTAAATTAAGCATTTGTATTGCTTTTTTACCTTCTAAATCTACAGTAGTCTTTGGAATTAAAGTAACCTCATTAAGCAAACAATTAATACTATGTTCTTTAATTAAATTATTAAATTTTACATAATTTTCAGGTAGAGTAATAACTTCGATATTTTTCTTATCAGTCTTTACATCTTCAGCTTCTGCTTCAAGAGCCAAGTCTACAATAGTATCTTCGTCAACTTTATCTTTTTCAAAGATAAAATACCCTCTTTTATCAAACATCCATGCTACACAACCATTTTCGCCTAAGTTACCCGCATTTTTAGAAAAAATCCTTCTAATCTCTGGAGCTGTTCTATTTTTATTATCAGTCAAAGTTTCCATTAAAACTGCAACCCCTCCTGGCCCGTAACCTTCATAAATTATTTCTTCGTAAGAAACTCCTTCAGCTTCACCAGTTCCTCGTTTAACAGCTCTTTCAATATTTTCGTTGGGCATATTATTTTCTTTTGCTAATTGGATAACAGTTTTTAATTTTACATTAGCCTCAGGATCTCCTCCCCCTGAGCGAGCAGCAACAGTTATTACTCGAATTAATTTAGAAAATAATTTTCCTCTCTGATTATCCACTTTACCTTTTTTTCTTTTAATGGTACTCCATTTTGAATGTCCAGACATAATTTATTTCTCCTTATATATAAAAAATGTTAAAACAATTTTAATCTGATTTATTTTTTAATAATTTTAACATATTGGAAGATTAGTTTCAATTATCTGTCTACGTGCGAACCTGTCTGCGTGCGGACACGCACAGGCAGGCACGTACAGGCAGAGAGGAGACATTAATTAAAATTAATGGTAATTCAGGTTACTTATCATAATATTTTCTTTAGATTATAAAAAATTCTCTATATATCTAAAAGTATAAAAACATTAAAAATAAATTATGAGGAAAATTTAAATATTTTTTAAATTTTAAAAATCAGGGATTGTTGGTGTACTTCGCTTATGTTCACTGGTAATTATTTTGTTTTGAATCACTTCTTCTATCATTTTATTATTTAATTCCTCTCCATTCAAATACTTATCTAATTGCTCATAACTTACACCAATTTCCTCTTCATCGGTTTGACCTTTCCAAAGACCTGCAGAAGGAGGTTTACTAATAATTTTTTTTGGAATCCTTAAATATTCTGCTAATTCTCTAACTTGATTCTTTAACAAATTACCTAAAGGTAAAATATCTGCTCCTCCATCCCCATATTTAGTAAAATATCCCACCATTAACTCAGTTTTATTGCCCGTTCCGACAACTAAATAATTTAATTTATTAGCAAAATAATACAAAGTTATCATTCTTAATCGGGGTTTTATGTTTTCTTTTGCCAATTTAAAACTGGCCTTTTTTTCTTTACTGTCTAATAATACAGAAACAAATAAATCATATATTCCTGACAAATCAATTATTTTATAAAAAATATTAAACTTTTTAGCTAACTCTAAAGCATCATCAAGATCTTTACTTATACTGTGACAAGGCATAACTAAAGCTAAAGTATGTTTGGGAAAAACTTTTTTGCACAATACTGCTACTACTGCAGAATCAATTCCTCCACTTAATCCCAATACTACTCCTTTACCTTTTGCCATAGTTACCTTGTTTTCTATCCAATCACTTAATTCTTTTCCCAAATTTATCAATTTATCTATTCTCCAATTCACCAATTAGCCAATTCACCGATTAACCAATTCTCCAATCTACCAATTCTCCAATC
>NZ_PFKO01000140.1:0-2045 GCF_002784285.1 Candidatus Infernicultor aquiphilus | reverse complement strand
TAGGGTCTAATTCTCCTGGAGCTTGCTGAGATAAGATAGAAACAGACCTGATTGGAGATGTCCCGTCAGCTTGCTACGGGGTAGTTCATTAATACGTACACCTTAAGTTAATGACATTGTGATAAATCAGGGCTTCGCAATGACATTTAATAATTATGCGGGTTTGATGAATCGAACCACTACATTTATTCCAGCTAATTCTTTCTGTACTTCTGAGAAGCGCAGGGAATAATATTCCCGATTCTGCTGATTTGAGGTAATGGTATTTTACTTTTTAAATATGTGCTATAATAATTCATAAGGATAAATGTGTTAGATAAAATATCTACTCTTTTAAGTTCTAAAATTAATATTAATATAATAGATCCTGAGAATTGTAAGGATTCTATAAGAAAATATAAAAGAATATCTATAGGGCGGAAAAAACCTGGTCTTTAGCTGCACACTAAATATCCGAATATTGCAAAATTTAAAGAGAGGGTATCTATATGGGTTTAATGAATGAATATATCAACAAAAGATTAAGTGGCTCTGAATTGGAATCCGAGTTGTTAAATTTAATATCTGAATATAACAAATTAAGAGATACATATTTATTTGTATATGCTGCCGCAATTGGGAAACCTATCCCTGGTATTTCATTAGAGCAATCAGACTTTTATTTAATTCATGATTTATTGGCAGATAAAAAAGAACTTCAGAAGGTTGATCTATATATGGAAACACCAGGAGGTAGTGGTGAAACAGCTGAAGAGATAGTCAAATTCTTACGCAATAACTTTGATACAGTTTCATTTGTAGTATCTGGAGAGGCTAAGAGTGCCGGTACAATTATTGTTTTATCAGGTGACGAAATTTTGATGACTGAAACTGGAAGCTTGGGACCGATTGACGCACAAATGAAAATTGGGCGTTCTGTAATATCAGCATATGACTATATGGAATGGGTTGAAGGGAAAAGGAAAGAAGCAGAAGAGCAAGGTAGGTTAAATCCATTTGATGCTACAATGGTAGCACAGATTACACCTGGTGAATTAGGTAGTGTGTTTTATGCTTTAAAATTTGCTGAAGATTTAGTAGTTGAATGGTTGATAAATTACAAATTCAAAAAATGGATTGTTACCGAAACCCGTAAAATAGCTGTAACTAAAGAAATGAAAAGGAAACGAGCAGAGGAGATTGCAAAGGAATTAACAGATCATTCTAAGTGGAGATCGCATGGAAGGTCAATAAAAATTGACGATTTGGAGGAAATTGGATTAAAGATAACCAGGGTAGATGATGACCCGAAATTAGCTGATATTGTGTATAGAATTCAAACAGTTTGTAAGATGATTTTCGAAACTACTACCTCTTTTAAGATATTTGCCACTCAAGATAACAAAATATTTAGGCAAGCTGTTCCTATGGGGGCTCCGATAAGGATACCAAGAAAGCTAACGCCAATACCGGATGTAGTTGAAATTGAACAAAAGTGCCCAAAGTGTGGGGAAGTTTACAAGATATATGTAAAATTTAATCCAAATCCTCAGATTGATATAGATTTCAAAAATAAAGGATTTATACCTTTTCCAAAAGATGCTAAAATTATTTGTAAGTGTGGTTTTGAAATAGATTTATCAGGTATTAAAAATCAGATTGAAATACAAACAGGAAGGAAAATTATTGTTAAGTAAGAGGAGGAAAAATTGTGAAACTAAAGAGGAAAGAATTAAGACAAAAAGAAGAGAAGGTGTTATTAACCTTTTTAAAACAAACCCGAAAGGGCAAGTACGCCAGGATAGATGAGAGTTCATTGCCCTATTTAAGACTTAAAGAACAAAGAGAAGAAGATTATTCTGAAGATGAATATTATTATAGTATCAGATAAGCCCTGCTTAGTAGATACTCACTTAGCAGGGTAGATAGTAATTTATACTAATGATGGTAAATGTAATATCCTAGTATAGATTGCTTTTGTCTTGTTTTAGAATAAAGTGAAAGTATTGAGATTTAATTAAAAATAAGGGATAAAAGGGGATAGGTTACTTTTTATTATCAAAGTA
>NZ_PFKO01000187.1:0-2131 GCF_002784285.1 Candidatus Infernicultor aquiphilus | reverse complement strand
AAGTCTTCTATTAACAGTGGAATTACTTTAAATAAATCTCCTACAATTCCTAAAGTAGCAATTTTAAATATTGGTGCATCTAAATCTTTATTAATAGCAACAATTCTCTTAGAAGTCTGCATGCCTACTAAATGTTGGATAGCCCCGGAAATACCGCAGGCAATATATAATTCAGGAGCTACGGTTTTCCCCGATTGACCAACTTGTTGATGATGAGGTAACCATCCTGCATCAACAATAGCTCGAGAGCCACCTACTGCTGCCCCTAAAAGTTGGGCTAAATCTTGTACTAGATAAAGATTATCAGGAGAACCTAATCCTCTCCCTGCAGATACAATGATATTGGCTTCTTCTAAATTAGCAACTTCAGTAACTTCCTTTACTACTTCTAATATTTTAGTGCGAATAGATAAAGGATTTAATTTCGCCTCCACCTTGATTATTTCTGGAGATGGAGACAGTGAATTTGAACAGAACTGAGATTTTTTAAAAACATTGGGTCTTACTGTAGCCATCTGAGGACGAGTATATTTACATAATATTTGGGCCATTATGTTTCCTCCAAAAGCAGGTCGAGTCTGCAGCAAATATCCCTCTTTAGTAATATCTAAATCAGTACAATCAGCGGTTAATCCCACTCTTAGTCGAGCAGCGACCCGAGGAGCTAAATCCCTTCCAGTATTAGTAGCTCCAATTAATAATATATTGGGTCTATATTGAGAAATAAGACCAACTAATATTTGAGCATAAGCATCAGTAGTATATCTTTCTAAATTTTTGTTTTCGATTAAATAAATTTTATGCACTCCATATAAAGATAAATCTTTGGTAAGATAAGAAATCTCATCTCCTACTAATACTGCGACCAACTCTTGACTTAATTTCTTAGTCAATTCTTTAGCTTTGCTCAATAATTCTAAAGAAACTGGTTTTATCTTACCTTGATGTTGTTCAATAAATACCCAAACTCCCTGATAATTTGAGATATCTTCAGTATTCAATCTTTCTCTTTTTATAAGGATAGCCCCAGTAAGACATAATTCTTGACAAACCCCACACATAGTACACCCTAGATCTATTCTTGCTAATTTATCAACTATGGTTATCTGACCAAAAGGACATAATTTAACACATTTTCCACATCCATTACATTTATTTTTATCAACTATTATTTCCGCCAAATTATATCATCCTTTCTTAAAATATCTTTTCTCGTTGTAAAAAATTTACGATTTCCTTTGCTGCATCTTTAGGTTCAAGTTTTATTAATCTACCTTTTTGATGTGGTTGAGGGGTAAAGATATTTACAACTTGGGTAGGAGAGCCATCAGCTCCTAAAAAACTGAGCTTTGCTTTCAAATCATCTGCTTTTACAACTTTAATCTCTTTTTTCTTAGCAGCTAAAATTCCTCTAATGCTCGGATAACGAGGTTCATTTAAAATTTTCAATACCGTAATTAATACCGGTAGTTTACATTGAATAATTTCGTAACCATCATCTGTCTCCTTATGTAAAATTATATTCTTTTTATCCTCAGAAATTTCTACTTTTTTAACATAGGTTATTTGAGGAATTCCTAATTGTTCAGCAAGTTCAGGACCTACTTGAGCAGTATCGCCATCAATAGCTTGTTTACCACAAATAATTAAATCTGGTTTTAATGGTTTAATAACTAAAGACAAGGTATAGGCAGTAGCTAAAGTATCAGAACCGGCAAAGGTTTTATCTGATATTAAAATTGCCTCATCTGCCCCCATAGCCAAGCATCTTTTCAAAGCTTCTTCTGCTTGCGAGGGTCCCATAGTAATCACGATTAATTCTCCCGAATATTCTTCTTTAATCCGTAAACCCTCCTCTACAGCATTTTCATCAAAGGGATTAAGAATTGAAGGCACTCCTTCTCTCTTTAAAGTATGAGTTTTAGGATCAATCATTACCTCACTTATTTCTGGAACCTGCTTAATACAAGCTATAATTTTCACTCAACTCTTCCTTTCTATGATATGGCTAAAATTTTTACCAATATTTTTAAATATAATTATTACTAAACATTTTAAATAAAATTGCGGGGTATTTTTTGTTACTAACCGGCGAGATGTCTATTTAATCTAGTTATAATTTAACATTTTT
>NZ_PFKO01000186.1:0-2035 GCF_002784285.1 Candidatus Infernicultor aquiphilus | reverse complement strand
GGTGGTAGCCTAAATAAAAAGATAAATAAGGTTTAAAGTAGATAAATTAAATAAAAAAGGAGAAAAATATGAAAAAATTAAAAGTACTGGTAGTAATACTTATGTTAGTTATGTTAGTCAGTATCTTGGTAGGTGTAGGACAAGCAGAAGAAAAGATCAAAGTAGCTTTCATCTATGTAGGGCCTCATAATGATGGTGGATGGTCACAAGCTCATGATGAAGGCAGAATCTATTTAGAAGAAAAACTTCCTTATGTGGAAACAGCTTACTCGGAGACTGTTCCAGAGGGAGCTCCCTGTGAAAAGGTGATTAGAGATTACTGTAACCAGGGTTACAAAGTAATCTTTACCACCAGTTTTGGATTTATGGATCCCACTTTCAATGCAGCTAAAGATTATCCTGATGTAATTTTCGAACACTGTTCTGGCTACAAAACTTTAGATAATTTGGGAAATTATTTTGGTAGAATATACCAAGCGGACTATCTTTCTGGTTTAGTTGCCGGGATGATGACTAAATCTAATTATATCGGTTTTGTTGCTCCTTTCCCTATTCCGGAAGTGGTAAGAGAAATAGATGCATTTGCCATCGGAATGAGAGAGGTTAATCCTGATGCGGAGGTCCATGTAATCTGGTTAAACTCCTGGTTGGATCCGGTCCAGGAAGCTAATGCTGCCCAGACCTTTTTAGCTAATGGTGCGGATATTATTGCCAGTGGTATGGATACCCCTGCTTCACTGCAAGTTGCTGAAAAAGCCGGGAAGTATGGAATAGGTTATGATAAAGATATGGCCGCCGCCGCTCCTAAGGCATGTTTAACCTCTCGTATTTGGCATTGGGGCTTATATTATGTACAGGTTCTCGAAGCAGTTCGTGCAGGTACCTGGAAAGCGGGATCATACTGGAAAGGAATGGAAACTGGCCTGGTCGAACTTGCCCCCTATGGACCGATGGTGCCTCAGAATGTCCGAGATTATGTAGACAAGAGAAAACAAGAAATAATAGAAGGAAAATTTGAGTGCTTTACCGGACCACTTTATGATCAAAATGGAAAATTAACGGTGAAAGAAGGAGAAGAAATTCCCGATGCCGATAAATTAAGTCTTCAATGGTTTGTTGAGGGAGTTATAGGAACTATACCTAAATAATTGATCAAGCCCCGGGTAGTAGTTTTCTTTATTCCCCGGGGTAATTTTTTATTTTAAATTTCTGAGGGAATAAATGGGCGCAATAGTCCTTCAAGTAAAAAATATTAGTAAACATTTTCCCGGTGTTCTGGCTAATGATCATATAAATTTTGATTTAAGAAAAGGTGAGATTCACACTCTTCTCGGTGAAAACGGAGCGGGGAAAACTACTTTAATGAATATTCTGGATGGTATCTACTATCCCGATGAGGGAGAGATTTACCTGAATGGGAAAAAGGTGGATATTCGCTCTCCCTTTGAGGCAACTAAAAATGGCATCGGAATGATTCATCAGCATTTTATGTTAGTGGATACTCTTACGGTCCTGGAAAATGTGGTATTAGGTCTTGAATCCCAGGGATTTTACCTTAATAAAAAAAAGATTGCCGAGAGGATTAAAGAGATATCCCAAAATTATAATCTGAACATCAACCCCTATGCTAAGATATGGCAGCTTTCGGTGGGAGAACAGCAAAGGGTAGAAATTATAAAGACTTTATTTAGGGGAGCAAAGATTCTTATTATGGATGAACCTACTGCAGTATTGACCCCTCAGGAAGCAGATACTTTGTTTAAGATATTAAGAAGAATGATCAAAGAAGACAAATCTATTATTTTTATCAGTCATAAATTAGATGAAGTTATGAAAATATCTGACCGAATTACAGTTTTAAGAAAAGGGAAATTAGTAGGTACAGTAGATAAAAAAGAGATTAAGCAAAAAGAATTAGCTAAAATGATGGTGGGAAGAGAAGTTCTCTTTAGATTAGATAGAAATCCAATACGTAGAAAAGGCGAGGTCCTTAAAATAGAAGACTTAGAAACCCATAATGATAAAGGTATAATAA
>NZ_PFKO01000241.1:0-2110 GCF_002784285.1 Candidatus Infernicultor aquiphilus | reverse complement strand
AATTGAAGAAAAATTCATCATCTGAAGATTTAGAAGAAATATTTTTTGAATTAATAACTCAAGGAGAGAATTTAGAATGAATTGGAAAAATATCAAACTTATTTTTATTAAAGAGTTAGTGGGGACGGTCCGGGATAAAAGGACCATCATTGCTATGATCATAATCCCTTTAATTTTTTATCCTATTTTATTTATGGGAATTGGCTATTTTAACCAGATGGGAAATGAAAAATCAGAGGAGGCTATCTCTAAGATTATAATAATCGGAGCAGAATTTTCCCCTCCACTGCTGAAATATTTTCAAAACAACCCCAAAATTGAAATTCTTTCTATACCAAATAATCCTCTACTTAAACTACAAAAAGGGGAAGTCCAATTAATTTTAATCATCCCTTCAGATTTTAAAGATAGAATAGAAGAAGGAGAATCCGGTCCACTTATTTTGAAATATGATGCTACAGAGACCAAATCAAGGATAGCTCAAAAAAGAATTAATCAAGCAATTGCAGAATACGAAAAGGAGATAATTTCTCAACGGCTTTCTATGATGCATTTAAAAGAAGAATTTATTCGTCCTTTAATTCTTCAAACGGAAAATGTAGCGTCACCACAAAAAGTGACTGGCTCATTATTGGGAGTTTTACTCCCTTATTTGATTGTAATACTCATCTTTGTAGGAGCGATGCATACAGCGGTAGATATTACTGCTGGCGAGAAGGAAAGAGGGACTATTACTACTTTATTAGTAAGTCAAATAAATCGATTAGAAATTGTATTAGGAAAATGTTTTGCCGTAATGTTGATCTCTTTTATCAGCATGGTTTTAGGTTTGATAGGGCTTACTCTGGCCTTTTTATCCGGAACTTCTATTATGGGAGGTATAGAAGGAGTGGAATTTGGAATTTCTTTTAGTACTATCTTTTTGCTATTTTTAGTATTGCTCCCTTTGGTCGGATTAGCTAGTGCAGTTTTGATCATGGTAGGTATATTTGCCCGCAATATTAAAGAAGCTTCAAGTTATATTACTCCTATATATATGTTGACTATCTTTTTAGGAGTAATCTCCATAAGTCAAGGAATAGAATTGAGTGGTAAAATGTTTTTAGTCCCGGTATTAAATAGTAGTTTTGTTTTTAAAGAAATACTAATGGGGAAGATTTATTGGAGTCACATTATTACTACTTTTAGCGCCAATATGGTTATTGCTACCTTAGCTCTACTAGGTGCCACTCGCCTTTTTACTAAAGAAGAAGTTCTTTTCAGAAGTTAAAAATAGTACCCTAAGGCCGGTAGGACAGACATCCCCTGTTTTCACTGGGGCAGGCTCGCCGATCCTAAAAGGTGATAAGCAATGGAAAAATGCAACCAGGTTATCAATCAAGAAAAACAAAAACAAGCAAAAGAATATCAGAATAAAAAAATTCTTTTTAAAATAATTGGGGCAGCTCTTTTTTTAAGCTATTTTTTAATATTAATCTTCTGCAACTTTTCTTTTTCCATTAAAGAAAAAATATTACATTTTATTGATCTGGAATGGCAGGTTATCGCCCTATATATTTTCTTTGTTCTAACTGCTTATAATTTAATTTCCTTACCTTTAGAGTTTTACACCTCTTATACCTTCGAGCACAAATATCATTTTTCTACTCAAACAGTCAAAGATTGGTTCAAAGATTATTTAAAAAGTTATCTTTTAAGTTTAAGTTTGGCTGTCCCTATTATGGAAGGAATTTATTGGGCTATCAGAATATTTCCTCTAAATTGGTATCTGATAGTATCCATCTTTACTATTTTTTTAACTGTTCTTTTAAGCTATCTTTCCCCTATATGGTTGACTCCTCTTTTTTTTAAACTGAAAAAGATAGAAGAAGACAATGAATTAGCCCAAAGGTTAATTAGATTATGTAATAGGATAAATACTAAAGTTAAAGGGGTTTATGAAATAAATTTTAGTTCAAAGACTACTAAAGCCAATGCTTATCTTTCTGGATTAGGGAATACTCGGAGGATTGTAATAGCCGATAATCTTTTAGAAAATTTTACTCTCGACGAAGCAGAAGTTGTGTTTGCTCATGAATTAGGTCATCAGGTTCACAAGGATCTTATAAAA
>NZ_PFKO01000257.1:0-2539 GCF_002784285.1 Candidatus Infernicultor aquiphilus | reverse complement strand
AGATTTAGAAGTAAAAGCCATTACCCCAGATGTATTAACCGGTAAAATAAATGGTGATGTCTACGATCGAATAGTGGTCCGATTATTAGAATTAGTACAATCGATACAGATTATCGAACAGTGTTTAGATAATATGCCTTCAGGTGAAATTATTGCGGAGAAAAAGTTGGTTAAATTATTGAATCAACTAAAGAAAGCAAAAGGTGAAGGAATTGGAAGACACGAAGCCCCTCGTGGTGAAGTTATTCATTATGTAAAATTAAATGAAACAGAAACACCTGAGGTTTGGAAAGCTCGAGCTCCTACGTATAATAATTTAATGACCTGGGTTCCTATGCTTCTTGGTCAGCAAATAGCTGATATACCTATTGTAGTAGCTTCTATCGACCCTTGCATTGCTTGCATGGATAGAGTGACTATTTTAAATAAAGATAATGATCAAAAAAGTATATTAACCAGGAAAGATCTACATGAATTGAGTGTGCAAAAGACCAGGAGGATTACTCCATGAATGATCTAGTTTTATTGTTGTTAAAAATAATAGGAGCAATTATAATTGCTTTTTTAGGAGTAGTAATAGGTTTATTCTATAAAGGTATTGATAGAAAATTAGCGGCCAGAATGCAGGCACGAGTTGGTCCTCCCCTTAGGCAACCCTTTTTAGATTTCTTTAAATTAATGATTAAAGAGAATATTGTTCCAGAAAATGCGGTACCCTGGATATTTAATGGTGTACCAATTATGACTTTAGTTTCTTCTATCAGCATTTTATTTTACCTGCCTATAAGTAATATTTCCCCTTTGCTAAGTGGATATGGTGACATTATCTTGATTATTTATTTATTAACTTTACCTGCAGTCGGAATGGTGGTAGGCGGTTTTGTATCAGGTTCACCCTATGCGAATATAGGAGCACAAAGAGAAATGGTAATGATGATGAGTTATGAGTTGCCTTTAGTAACTACGGTGGTTGCTTTAGGATGGAAGCTAAGTAAGGTTTATCCCCAACTGAATGTCTTTTCTTTAGCGATAATTAATGCCCATCCTATTTGGGGATTAGTTGGGCCATTGGGCTTTGTAGGGGCGATTCTTCTATTAATTACTTTGGCAATAGTTACTCCAGGTGAGTTATCTAAGATACCTTTTGATGTCCCAGAAGCAGAGACGGAGTTAGCTGGTGGATTATTAGTAGAATATTCGGGAAGAAATCTGGCTATATTTAGTTTGGCTGATGCGGTAAAGACCATAGTAATGACTTCCTTAACGGTAGTTTTATTTTTTCCCTATAATTTATCTCCTTTATTTGCTTTAAGTGGGGTATTTGCTTTAATAATAGACCTACTATTCTTTTTAGTAAAATTACTCTTAGCAATGTTTATGGAAGTAACTTTTATTAGAGTTGCAGTTGCACGCTTAAAAATAGATCAAGTTTCTTATGCTTATTGGGTACCTTTATCACTTATAGGATTACTTGGTCTGGCTTTAATTGCTTTGGATACTATTATAGTTTGAGGTGATAATAAGATGCCCACACCAATGGGATTTGAGTTGTTAAAACAGTTATTTAAAAAACCAGCTACCAATGTATTTCCGATTACCTATTATCCTGAATCGATCTTAAAATTATTGGAAAAAATTGAAAAGGGAGAAGCAAAGATACATCCTCCTGTAGAAATACCTGAAAAATTTAGAGGAAAGATTGTTTACGATAGGGATAAGTGCATAGGTTGTAAATTATGTATACAGGTTTGTCCTGCACAGGCAATTGAATTTATTCCCGATAAAAAGAAGATTAGAATTCATATTGATCATTGTATTTTCTGTTCTCAATGTAACGATATATGCCCGGTAAATTGTCTGCATATGAGCGATGAATTTCTTCTTGCTGATACAGATAAAAAATCATCTAAATTGATTGTAGAATAAGATTAATTGTAAGGTTATAAATAAAAAAATATAAGAATAATAATTCTATAGTTTATTAATAAGATTGAATTTTTTATCTCTTAATATTTTTATTATTTTTAGGGAACTCTCCAAAATTTCAGGGCTGATAGAAGCAGAATAATCAATAATTTTAGGTTGTATACCGATAAAAATAATTTCTCTGGTAAGTTTTTCTAAATAAGAAATTAAAAAAGAAAGAGGAATATTATGGGTAGTTAGGTGCATAGTATTAATTCTATTAGGACTGATTATTCTAAACTCACCTGGTTCGAGGTCCATTTCTACTACATCGATGAGTACTACAAGAGTGGGCCTATTTTTTTTAATGAGGGAGGTAAAATTTTCAGGAGCAACCCCACAATCAAGGGAGAGCCAATGGCGATCTTTAAAATTTCTGGCAATAATTGATCCTATTCCATCATCACCTCGAAGTGTATTTCCTATACCCATTAGAATATAACTTTTTAAATTCATCTGGTTGTTCCTTTTATTAATTAGCCTATTTACCAATTCTCCTATTGATTAATTGGTTAATCGGGTAATTGGTAGATTGGTTAATTGGCAAATTGGTTAATTGATGGTTAATATGCTA
>NZ_PFKO01000251.1:0-2147 GCF_002784285.1 Candidatus Infernicultor aquiphilus | reverse complement strand
AAACCATGGTAAAAATTAGAAATTTCGAACTCATGGCAGAAAAATTATTCTTGGAGGGAGAACTTCTTGGTTTTATTCACCTTTACATTGGGGAAGAGGCCATTGCCACCGGAGTTATGGCTAATCTTAGAAAAGACGATTTCATCACCAGTACACACCGGGGACACGGTCATATGATAGCCAAAGGTGCAGATGTCAACAGAATGATGGCAGAACTTTACGGTAGAACAACGGGTTACTGTAAAGGAAAAGGAGGCTCAATGCATATAGCAGATTTTTCTATTGGGGTTTTAGGGGCAAATGGTGTAGTAGGAGGCGGTCTTCCCATAGCAGTCGGTGCGGGTTTAGGAATAAAAATGAAGAAAGCTGATCAAGTTGTCGTCGCTTTTTTTGGCGACGGGGCGTCGAACACGGGAGCATTTCATGAAAGTCTCAATTTTGCCTCCATATATAGACTTCCCTTAATTTTTATTGTGGAAAATAATCATTATGCTTCTACTGCATCTACTAAAGAAACGACCGCTATAGAAAATATTTCTGACAGGGCAGTTAGTTATGGCATACCAGGGGTAACTATTGACGGAAATGATATTATAGTGGTATATGAAATTGCCAAAGAAATGATAAAAAGAGCCAGAGAAGGCGGCGGACCTTCTCTGATTGAAGCAAAAACCTATAGAATCAAAGGACATTTTGTAGGAGACCCTGAACTTTACAGAGACAAAAAAGAAGTTGAGGAATTCTGGTTAAAGGAACCGATTAAAAAGTTTGAGAAAAAATTATTTGAATTAAAGATGTTAAATGAAGTTGAAAAGAAAAAAATATGGGAGAATAATCAAAAAGAGATTAAAGAAGCGGCTAAATTTGCTAAAGAAAGCCCTATCCCCAGCAATAAAGAGGCTTTAACTGACCTTTTTGTCAATGATTCTGGTTACGATTATTAAAGGAGGTAAAAATGAGGGAAATAACTTTTGCTGAAGCTTTAGGAGAGGCAATTTCTGAAGAAATGGGAAAAAACCCCACTATCTTTACTTATGGTGAAGATGTAGCTAAACAAGGAGGAATATTCGGTGCTTATAAATCTTTTTCAGGAAAATTTTCTGGTAGAATTTTTGATACTCCCATATCAGAAGAAGTTATCTATGGTTCTGCATTGGGAGCTGCACTGGTAGGAATGAGACCTATTGCCGAATTTCATTTTGCAGATTTCCTATTTACCGGTATCCAATCCATCACCCTTCAGATAGAAAAGATTAGGTATATGACTGGTGGCCAAGGAAAACTTCACCTGCTTTTAAGGGGTCCTGACGGTATATCTAATTCTGCTGCAGCGCAACATTCGGAATCTATAGAAACTATATTTATGCACACCCCCGGCATAAAGGTCATCATCCCTTCCACGCCGTATGATATAAAAGGACTGATAAAAACTGCTTTAAGAGAAGATGACCCGGTTATCTGTTTTGAACATAAAATGCTCTATAAAACCAAGGGCTTTGTTCCGGAAAAAGAGTACCTTATCCCCTTTGGCGTTGCCGATATAAAAAAAGAAGGAAATGATGTTACGGTAGTAACTATGTCCAGAATGGTTCATGAATCTTTAAAGGCAGCGGAAGAACTTGAGCATGAGGGTATAAGCGTAGAAGTCATTGACCTGAGGACTTTAGTCCCCTGGGACAAAAATCAAGTTATTGAATCAGTAAAAAAGACTGGACGCTTGGTTGTGGCTCACGAAACCTGGAAGAGGGCTGGATGGGGAGCAGAAATTGCCAGTGTAGTTCAAGAAGAAGCTTTCGATTATTTAGATGCACCGGTGATAAGAGTTGGTGCAAAAAATGTTCCTATGCCTTTTGCTTCCACTCTTCAAGATTTCGTAACTCCCAATTATAAAGATGTAATTAATGCAGTAAAGAAAGTGTTAAGGTAAGAAGATAATGTATGAAATTAAAATGCCTAGATTTGGTTTAAATATGGAATGCGGTTTTATTGAAAAATGGTTTAAAAAAGAGGGAGAAAAGATTAAAGAAGGTGAACCACTTTTTGAGGTTTCTTCCGAAAAGATAACTAATGAGGTAGTTTCTCCTGCTTCTGGTGTCCTGCTTAAAATAATTGGTCAGGAAAAAGAAGAAATAAAAGTAGGGACAGTC
>NZ_PFKO01000116.1:0-1879 GCF_002784285.1 Candidatus Infernicultor aquiphilus | reverse complement strand
GACGGTGAATCCGGATCTATCCGGGTTATTAGGACTAATGAAGGCCGGAAACCTTCTGTTTTTTAAAAACTTGTTTCAAATTGGTCAAGAAATTGCGCAATATTTTTCGTTTCGTCTTTTTTATGGTCAAATTCCACCAATTGCCTAATTTTGAAATAAAATGTTGGCAATTTGCTTGATGGGGTTTTTTAGAGGGGACTCATATATTATTAACATAAAATTTATTAAAACATATTGGAGATAATAAATGATTAAAAATAAAGAATTCTATAAATTAGCATCGCCCACACGAAATTTGTTTGATAGCAAAGTAGAATTATTACCATCAGTAAATGAATTATTTGAGTTTGAGTTAGCTTATTTGGAATATAATTGTCTGCCAAAAAGCGATTTATTGGAAAGATTAGCTTATTTTAAATCTGTTGATGGTAGACTTACAAAACATTTTTTAATGTATAACCATACCGCTAAAGCGTTTATAGATAATCGGTCAGCAAGCACAAAAGCTTACTTTGAAAATGGATTGTTTTCTACAGGCTATGCAACACATGGATTGTTTCCTTATCGTGGGAAGTTTCATCCTCAATTAATTAAAGCTTTGATAAATATCATTGGAATAAAAAAAGGAGAAATTATTTTAGACCCAATGTGTGGTAGTGGAACTACAAATATTGAATCCGCATTAATGGGAATAAACTCTTACGCAATTGATTTAAGTCCTTTTTGTCAATTTATGACTAAAGTAAAACATGAAAGTTTATCAGTAAATATTGAATTATTAAAAGGAATTTCTAATAAATCAGAGCAGTTATTTAATTTTTTTAATGTTAACGATATAAAAATACAATTAAAAAAAATTACTGATAATGAAAAATTAAAGATTTATGAATTGGCATTACTTGCTTTCTTAGATTCTCTGGGATATTCTAAAAGGGTAGTTAGTTCTAACCATAGACAACTTTTTACAAAAGTTCTTAGAAGATATGAGGATACGATTGTTAATTTTATACTAAATAGTACTAAATACATAAGTAGTTTAGGAACCGTTAATATTTTAGAAAATGCTACTGCTATGAAAATACCATTAGAAGATCATTCAATTGATGGAGTAATTACATCACCGCCATATTCATTCGCGATTGATTATGTAAAAAATGATGAAGCTCAATTAAAATTTTTAGGGTATAATATTGATGGTATAAGAGGTAAAATGATTGGATTGGTTGGTAAAAATAAAGATGAACGACTAAAAAATTATTTTGAAGATATGGACCGGGTATGTTTGGAAGTTTCAAGGGTCTTAAAGGAAGATAAATATTTTGTAATGATTATAGGGTCTAATACAAATCAAACTGGGGGTATTAGATTGGAGAATAAAATAATAGAATCGTGCAAAAAATATAATTTAATATTGGTTAAAAGTATTTTAAAGCCCATAAAGGGAATGAGGAATACAATGAAGGATGAATATATATTATTTTTTCAAAAAAGGGAAGAGATAGAGTAAATGAAAAATATTCAAGAAAAATTTAGTACTGTTATTACAAAAAATACTTTCTATTTTTACAATAGAGAATTCGAACAAATTTATGAAGGTTATGTTAACTCAATCAAGGAGACTTTACTTGTCTTAAAGAATCAAATCCAAAATAGAGGTTTGAAGAAAGAACTATTTGAAGACTTAATTTATAAAAAGGAGAATGGATTAAGAGCCTTACTTGCATTAACGGGTTTTTCAAACGAGAGTCTGAAAAGACTTATAACTTTTATGAGAATAGTTGATGACCCTGAATTGAATGCTCTTATTAATAAAGATAAATGGATAACAGATGCAGAAATAAGAGATAGAGAGAATATTAAGGAATGGTCTGATAGTAAA
>NZ_PFKO01000063.1:0-2204 GCF_002784285.1 Candidatus Infernicultor aquiphilus | reverse complement strand
ATCGGGGAACCACCAGACATGGCTCATTGTTAAAATCATCTATCCCCATCAGAATAACTAACTGGGATACCTCTAAGGTAGGTTTTATGGAAATGAACACCGTAGCGCATAATGGCGGTAATCCTTCGGGAGAATTCAGTCAGACACCCCCCGCAAAGCGGGTGGCTTGATGAGTAGGATTGCCTCAAAGGCAATTGTATCCTGTCATCATTGTTTTATTAATTAATTAAGGTTAGTTGTTTTAAAAAAGTCTGTTCTCATTATCGCTTTGTTCACGGATGTACTGTTTGATTATCTCTTCATCAAAACCAACAGTAGAAACGGCATAGCCTCTGGCCCAGAAATGAGCTCCGTTGTAGTTTCTAGTTTTTCCATGAAAGGTTCTGGCGATAGCGATAGCGCTCTTGCCTTTGAGAAAGCCGATGACTGAAGAGACAGCGTATTTGGGCGGTATTTCTATACACATATGAACGTGGTCGATAGATAGGCTACCTTCGACAATTCTTGATTCCTTTTGATTAGCTAATTCGTGGAAGATTTTTACTAAATCTTGCCTGATTTGACCGAAAAGCACTTTCTGTCTTTTCTTAGGAATAAAGATAAGATGATATTTGCAATTCCAACGAGAGTGGGATAAACTTTGGTATAGGTTAGGCATAGTGTTTTATTGTTACACAATGACCTCATCAAGCCATTGTTTATTATATATCACTATGTCTATTTTTGTTACTAGAAGGAACGGTAAAACCTTTTTTAGTCCCACTAGTAGAACTAGTGGATTACCTTGGGGTAATATTATTTAAATTAATAACTAAACTTTGGCAAATTTCTTGAATTTGTGGGATAATAGGGATATGAATATTCCTATACTGCAAATACCAAAACAAATTCAGGAGCTTTGTCAAAATTACAAAAGCAATTTTTCCATTCCCCAATTTAAGAATTTTGAAAATTTTATCACAGGAATAATAATTAACGATCAGGCAGATATCTATGCTTTAAGCAAAGGATTTGAACAAGGAAAACATTATGACAGTCTGCATCATTTTGCTTCTGAAAGTTATTGGAATATGGAAGATGTTTTAAAAACATCTATTTCGATTATTAAACATTTACCAGATCAAAGCAAAAGATTAAATTCTAAAGGTTGGCTAATTATAGATGATTCTTTGATTGAAAAGTTCGGCAAATTAATGGAAGCTGTAAGCACACAGTATGATCATTCCCAAAACAGATATTTAAAATACGCTCATTGCTTAGTGGCTCTTGTATATACTGATCAGAATATGAATCGCTATCCTTTAAACTTTGGCCTTTGGCGTTCAAAACAAGACTGCAAAGAGATTAAACAAAAATTCCTGACTAAAATTGAAATTGCGAGAGATCTTATTCAGTATGCCATTGATCAGGGCATTCCATTCCAGGGAGTCCTCTTTGACAGTTGGTATTTCTGTAAGGATTTAGTTGACTTTATTGAATCTCATAATAAAGATTGGGTTTCTGCGTCCAAGAGCAACCGCAATATCGTTCATCAAGGCGAGACAATTAATCTTCAAGAATATTCCAAAACAATTAACAATAATGAAAGAAGAGATTTGCCTAAGTTTATTGCAAAAAAAGAAAAAGTCTGTCGATTTAAATCCATCAAAAAATCTATGCCTTGCTTAAAAAGAGGGAAAGAAACCGTCAGAATACTTGTCTCTTATGAATACGATAAAAACAAAAAATTTACCAAAGAACCAATTTTTCTGGTATCAAATCGTAAAAATTTGAGACCAGAAAAATTGCTTCAAATCTATCAAATACGCTGGGCAGTAGAGACTTTCTTTAGAGATGCTAAGCAACACTTGGGGCTTGAGGATTATCAAATGAGAAAACTTAAAGGCATTAAAAGTCATTGGTGCTTAGTTTTTACATCAGCTGTAATCCTTGAGTTGGTGAAGGCTAAATGCGTTTCCAAAGATTTTCCTATCAATGCTTCTCATCTGTCCGTGGGCGAGCTTTGCCAAAGAGCGTTTAACGAAGCTTTTCAAGCTATTATTATCTGGGTTATTCAACAAGTGAAAAAACTTTCTCCTGACCATCAAATTTTTTCTTATCTTGGCATTCAATTATGATTTTTGCCAAAGTTTAGTTAATAACAGTTTTACAATTTTTTTATTGATTTTTCTTTTATATAATGATGTAATGATGTGTTGCTTGCA
>NZ_PFKO01000043.1:0-2080 GCF_002784285.1 Candidatus Infernicultor aquiphilus | reverse complement strand
CCCCGCCTCTGGCGGTCCCGTCGATACCGTGCTCGGGAGCATAAAGGGCGACCAGTTTGGTGCCCTCGGTGACGGCTAGAATATCGATAAAACTAATCCCCCGGCTGTTCACACCTGTTTGATTGGTAACCAATCCCACCTTTTTGCCTTCGATAAGGTGGTAATAGCTTTCCAGCAAGACCTCGTTACCCAGTTTTATCGCCGCTGTTGCATTACACGTTCCTGCGGCGGGAAAGGCCAGGATAACAACCACAAGGGCCAGTAAGCAAAATATCCTCCTCGTTTTCTCCTTATTTTTACCTGGGTTTAACCAGGGTCTATAATTAATTCTATTGATCATTAATAACGTTTGCCTTTCATTTTTGTTGCTTTTTTTCCGTCCCCTATCACGCAAAATTTTCTTTCCAGACATATACATTAGGGAATGGCCCTCTTCATTCCGTTTATACCTAATTTTTGTCAATCACTACAAACCCCTTCTGCCTTAATCCTGCGTAGGCTGATATAGACTCAAAAATGCCAAAAAGAGGGATCAAAAAAAAGTAGTAAGGTTTTTTTGACATCATTACCCCATAAAGATAGATTACCCAATAGTATAGGCTTCCAGGAAAAGAAAACCAGAAGGCGGGTTCCCAGAAAAACCATAGGGGTTTCCAGAAAAACCATAGGGGTACCATTGCCCATGAACCAAATATTCCCAAAACCCAAATAAGCAATTTCAAGCCTGTTATTTCTTTCATTAAAAGTGGACAATATTTCCATTCCATAGCTATACCCTTAAACCATCGTCCTCTCTGCTTAATCAAATCACCAATAGAATTGGGAGATTTTATAGATACCTTAGTATTTGATTGCCAGGTTTTATAACCCCTCCGGACAAGTTCTGAAGCAAAACGAAAATCTTCAACTATAGAGGGATTACCATAGCCAATTTCTTTTAATACCTTTCCTTTGACCGTAAGAAGTTCTCCATGAAGCCCGGCAAGAGGTTGTTTTAAAAATCCGGTGAAGAACCGGAACATTGTCAAATCATTAAAGTAGCGTATAAAATCCATAATATAGGTGAGTGTGCTTTTCCCCTTTCTAGGAAAAAGCACTGGATTCATAGCTACATAACCCCTCTCTTCGTAATATGGTATCTCATAAAGAAAACTGTCGTCCAGAATCAAGTGGTCATCATCAATAAACGCATACCATTTGTCAGGTTGCACTTCTTTCTCTATAAAGTAGTTTATGGCCCTCCCCTTTCCTATTAAATCCTTACGATAAGACGCAGGAACAATAACTAACGAATTTTCCTGAAACTGAGGGATAGATTCACTTCCCTCATCAACTAATAACCACAAGTGATTATCTAGTTTCTCTTTGGTATAGGCGATGCACTCTAATAGAGATTTCTTCACTTTGTAGTTAGCTACAGATACCAGGACACACTCCACATTTTCAGCTTTTTTCTTTCCCCTTTGAGGTCTATAAAATTGCCCCATGATCTCCAGAATAACAAAAATGGAGAAAACAGTCCAACAGAAAAAAACTACATACTGCAACAACTTTATTGCGTTCAATTCTTTATCTCCTTTTCTTGTTTTGCTTCACTTATTTTAAAGTACCGGAAGTATCGGGGTCAAATCTTTATTCTTGACAGTTAATTAAATTAACTGTCAAGAATAAAGATTTGACCCCCTTTCCCTTTAAGCCCATTTCCCTTTTCATAACCAAACATTACGGCAAAAAAGACAACCACCGGGGAGCAGATATGATTAAAATCTTATTTTTTTGATTGGTAACTATTCTTCCGACCTGTGGTTTATTTACCAACTGAATAGCAGGTATATCGAGCGTATTCTGAAATTTAATCAAGCTATTGGAGATATTTTCATCTGATAGCTTACATTCAATCAGCAGTGTAGGATGTTGATCTTTACAAATCAGAAAATCAATTTCTTCTTTTTCTTTATTGCGAATATAATGCATGGAAAAATCTCCTAATCCCAAATCGTTCCAATTCAAAATTGCCCTGTATAGCTCTAAGCCAATCATATTCTCAAAACGGATACCTCTATCATTTATTTGTGCATAG
>NZ_PFKO01000001.1:6476-10141 GCF_002784285.1 Candidatus Infernicultor aquiphilus | reverse complement strand
CAAAATCATTTTTTTTAAGATAAATTTTTATTCTTTTGACTAACTCTCTCCAAAAGTTTACATCTTTCATTGGGAAGCACCTACCTGTATCTTTCTAAATCTTGCCGGCGAAGTACCATGACCAACCTGCATTACTTGCTCCGGCTGTCCTTTACCACAATTGGTTATACCCCATATGTGCCAGTGCTCCTGTTTACTTACTCCATCACAGGAACGCCAAAACTCTGGAGTTATACCTTGATATATAGCATTCTTATAAATTTTACCCAGTCTACCCTTCTTTATCTCTCGGGCAAACTCAGTGCCAAATTGAAAATTTAATCTCTTATCGTCTATACTCCAACTTTTATTAGTATCTAAATATATACCTTGTTTTATATCCCCAATAAGTTCATCAAATTCAAAATTCCCTGGTAATAAATTAATATTAGTCATTCTCACCAGAGGTATTCTTTTCCAACCATCTGCTCGAGCTGCTCCATTACTCTTTAAACCAAGTTTAAAAGCATCTTCTCTGGACATTAAATAACCCGAAAATTCCCCCCGATTTACCAAATAAGTTTTTGAAGCAGGAACACCCTCATCATCGTAACCAAAACTGCCTAACCCTCCAGGAACAGTTGCATCCGCTACAATAGTCACCTCTGGGCTTCCATAGATAAAATTATTTAATTTATCTAGAGTTAAAAAACTTCCTCCCGCAAAGCTAATTTCCTTCCCCAATACCCTATCCAATTCCACAGGATGCCCACAAGATTCATGAACCTGAAGGGCAAGTTGAGACCCTCCTAATACAACATCCATTATCCCTTCTGGGGCAGGAGGGGCAAATAATAACTGATTAGCTTCTTCTGATATTCTTTCCGCATTTTCTAATAGTTTTATCTCTTCGATAAACTCATAACCAGAAGTGGCATAATCACCACCAAAGCTGGAAGGATAAGATCGAGTTTGAAAATCCTTTTCACCTATGGCATAGGCAGCAATTCCACCACCAGATGTAAAAATAGTTTGTTCGAGATGAGAACCCTCAGTAGATAAAAATGTTTTCTGGATCTTATAAAAATTTAGAAGACCCTCAGTCTTCTTTACTTTATCTCTTAACATAATTTTAGTAGCTTTTACTAAAAGGTCTATCTTCTCTGTGGGGTTAACTTTAAAAGAATCCTTAACTATAGGAGTAATATAGGTAGCAATATGCTTATCTTCGGGAGCAAGCTTGATTTCTTCCTTCTTAATAAGAGCGGAAGCTTGGGCAATAACCAAAGCCTTGGTTGCAGTTTTTAATAAAGATAGCTTATCTAAATTATTAGAAGCAGCAAATCCCCACGCACCATTAACTAACACTCGTATTCCTACTCCTTTATTATTTAAGACACGGTAAGAAGATAATATTCCATTTTCTACTTCAATATTCTCGCTTTCAGTTTCTACCAACCTGATATCAGCATAGTTTACTTTTAATTCCAAATAATCTAAAATCTCTTCTAATACTTTTTTCATAGTTTTATTAACCCTATTAACCCCATAATAATTAAATATACTTTTAAATTTTCCTCAAATCCTAGCAAAAAATAAATTTAAGTTAAAAATAATAAAAAGTAATTAAAAATTTATGGAATATTTTTTATTTAATTTCTAATCTCCTGAGACTGCAATAGCAACTCCGCCGATACCAATATGTAGGCTTAAAGCGGGAGAAGCTTCCGCAATCATTATTTCTGAGGAATTAAAGTGGGTCCGAATTTCATTACTGTACCACTCAGCAAGTTCAGGTGCTGTTACATGAGCAATTCCAAAGTATGGATTCTTAACCTTTTTAGCATATTTAATCGCCATATCTAAAGTCTTACGAATAACTCTATTTTGTCCAATCACTTTAGCCGCTTCAGTAATACAACCCTGAGAATCAATGGTAAGAACAGGTTTTAGATTAAGAAGTGTACCTACGAATCCCTTAGTTTTGTTCAAGCGACCACTGCGTATGATATATTTCAAAGTGGGAACTGCTATAAAAATTCTGGTATTTTTTATAGCTCGTCTTAACCGATCAATAATTTCCTCCAGTTCAAAACCATTTCTTATCCACTGAGCTGTTTTATAAACTAATAACCCTAAAGCAGTACAAGTTGTTTTACTATCAATAATATAAATTTTATTACTATACTCCATATCTTTACAACCCATCCGGGCACCTTGAATCGTTCCACTTAATTTTTCAGAGATATGTAAAGAGATTATAGATTTATATCTTAGTATAGCTTCATCATAAGCTTTTTTAAATAGAGCTGGAGAGGGCTGAGAAGTGGATAGTTTTTCCTTAGAAGTTTGTAAAAGATGATTAAAATCTTTTGGTTTAATTTCTACTTTATCCAAATAACTCTTTTTACCTACTTGGATAACTATAGGCACCATCTGAATATTATACTCTTTAATCATCTCGGGTGGTAAATCACAGGTTGAATCAGTAACTATTCCAATAGTATTAAGCTGATTATGCTTCTCCATCTCGTTACATTGATGGTACATATCCTCAACTTTGCTATGTATTAAAGTTCCATAGTCAGATAATATATCAAAAACCTCTTCCGGCTTATCAGTATGGATATGAATATGAACTTTATTTTTAGAGCCAGCCACAATTAATGAATTACCTAAAAAAGAAAGTTTTTGCCGAATATTCCCTCTATCTATATCGCCACCTTCAATCAAGCATTCCGCACAAAATTGAAAATTAATTTTATTATTTATATTATGGAGATTAAAATGCTTAATTTTATTAGTTGCAAAATTCATAACCTTGGCGGAGCGAATTTTCCCAAATTCAATAAAATCAACTATACCCTCTAATAAATTAACAAAGCCCTGTGCCCCTGCATCAACCACATTTGCTTTTTTCAATACGGCAAGTTTATCGGGTGTTTCTGCTAAAGATTCCTTTGCTTTAGATAATGATTTTTTAAAAAGGTCAGCAAAATCAGGAGTATGACTGGAATGTTTTTCCAGATGATTGGTCCAATCTTTCATTACGGTAATAATAGTGCCTTCTTGAGGATGCAAAATTGCCCTCCTGGCTTGTTCTGCCGCTTTGGTGGCAGCATTAGCAAAAGCTTCAGTAGAAAGGCGAACTTTACCCCTGGTGGCTTCTGCTAACCCTTGAAAAAATTGAGCTAATATGGCCCCTGAATTACCGCGTGCTCCTATTAACGCTGAATCAGCAATAGTATTACTAACTTCTGCAAAAGAAGATTCGTGGCATTTTTTCACTCCTTGTACTATACTGGCCATAGTCATAGCCATATTAGTACCAGTATCTCCATCTGCTACTGGAAAAACATTGATATCATTCAGATATTGCTCCATCTGATTTATACGTTGGGCAGAACTAATAATAAAGCGCTTAAACCTAATCCCATTTAAATATTTTATTTTGATTCTCATTTTTTAGTCCCTTCTTATTCTATCCTACCGCTCTACCGCCCAGCTATTTTCCTTTCTAGTGGTTATAACTTCTGATTTCATCTATGGCTTTCCGTTCTTTAGGGCGTATTTCCACTGACTCGGGATAACCTAAAGTGATAATAAGTTCGACTCTTTTGGGTAAGGGAATATTAAGGAGCTTTTTTACTTCTTTCTCTTTGAACCATCCCAATATACATGTACCT
>NZ_PFKO01000001.1:0-6434 GCF_002784285.1 Candidatus Infernicultor aquiphilus | reverse complement strand
ATTCCAATATCGATAAGATTAAATGGTTTATCTTTGATAGCTTCGGCAATTTTTCTAACCAAACCTGATCTTTCCGAAATTAATAGAATTAGAACAGGTGCCTGTAGTGAAAAACGATTGAAAGAAATAATTCGATCAAATGTTTCGTTGGCTACTGCTTCTTTTAATTTTGGATCATCTACTACGATAAATTCCCAGGGCTGGGAATTACTAGCCGAAGGGGCAAGCCGTGCCGCCTCCAGACAGCGTTCAATTTTTTCTTTTTCCACCATTTTATTTAGATACTTTCGAACGCTTTGTCTTTTCTTTACTAAATCTAAAAAATTCATTTCATTTCTCCCAGGTACAGGGGACGGTTCTCTTTTACTTATTAATGATTTTTGATAAATATTATAGCATACTAATAAAATTTTAGGAACAGAGAACCGTCAGACTGTATTTTCTACTTCGACCAAGCAGTTATGAAAAGCTGCTTCATAACCTATATCACTGATATAATCTCCGGTAAGTTTATTTATATTAACTTTATGCACTCCATCCCACCAACCAAAGTAAATATGTACAATTCCCTTAGCCACTTTTTTCGTAAGTAGGGCCTTTAAAATAAAATTACCTCTTTGGTTATAGACTTTTACTTTATCTCCATTTTTAATCTTTCTTTTCTCGGCATCAGAGGGATTAATCCAGATAAAAGGCTCTTCTTGAAAAGCGGTGATATCTGAAAATTGAGAATTCATCTTCTTTAGGGCATGGCTACTCACTAAAGATAAAGGATATCTCTTATAAATATCTGGCGAAGTATATTTATTTTCTACTGCCTCACGATATATCGGGAGAGGATTTTCTCCCCATTTATCTTTCATTTTCTGGCAAAAAAATTCTATTTTTTGAGAAGAAGTATTAAATTTGAAATCATTAAACGCTATTTCTTGATAGTCGGGATGAAGGTAGGGTTTTTCTTTTAATTCATCGATATCGGTATCTAAATTAGAACTACTGATTATCTTTTCTATAGTACTCAAGTTATTTTCCGGTAAATAATCTAAATTAAAACCGAATTTTTTACCTAAAAGTCTATATATTTCACTTTCGTGTTTACATTCACCTGATGGTTCAATCACTTTTTGTTGTAGCTGAATATAAGAATGGCCATATCCGGTAATTAGATCATAATACTCAAACATTGAAGTTACTGGTAAAATAATATCGGCTATCCTTGCTGTATCAGTTAAAAAAAGATCAGCAACTACAATAAATTCTAATTTATTCATCGCCTTAGCCAGTAAATTAACATTTGGGTTACTGGTCATTGGATTTGCTTCTTCTATCCATATCGCTTTTAGGGCCTGTCTGCGTGCTAACCTGTCTGCGTGCGTACCTGTCGCACAGGCAGGCACGCACAGGTAGGGAGGTTCCGTTTGATGATCTAATTCGCTGGCCAGTTTAGCTGCTGCTATGGAATTACGAATCTTATCAGGTTTTTCCGGAAGAAAGGGCCAATTTAATTCAGGAGCCTGTCTATCACTAAAGTAAAAACCGCAACCTTTTTTTCCAAGGCTAGCCGTTAATGCGGGTAAAAGAGAGATGGCTCTTACGGTTTGTCCCCCATTAGTATATCTTTGAACACCCATCCCACAGATAAGGGCATATTCAGGATTTTCTTTTATATAATTTATCAGACTTTTAATTTTATTTATAGGGATCTCAGTTATAGCAGAAACTTTATCCAAAGGATATTCTCTGGTTAATACTTTGAATTCATCGAACCCAAAAGTATATTTATTTATAAAATCAGCATCTATTATATTGCTTTCTATGAGTTGGTTGGCCACCCCTAAGGCAAGACAGCCATCAGTCCCCACTCGAGGATTTAAATATAAATTGCTTTTCTTCCCGGATTCATTTTCTCTTATATCAATACTGATTAATTTTGCTCCCTGGTCTAAAGCCTTATTTAAATAATGCATCAGATGAATATTAGTATAGGCCGGATTTGTGCCCCATAATATTATCAATTTTGAGTTTTCTAAATCAGAAATCTTATTATGTTTTACTTTTCCATAAGTTAAATTGATCGCTTCTTGGGCCGCAGAATCACACAAACCTCCATAAGTAGAAGTAAAACCGCCAAACTGATACCAGAAGCTGTAAGCGCAATTTTTCATTACTCCCAAATTAGCAAATCTGACATAATACAAAACTGACTCTGGTCCATACCGTTCTCTTAAGCCTCGAAGCTTTTCATAAATTATATTTAAAGCTTGCTCCCAGCTAATTCTTTTAAATTCACTTTTGCCTCGCTCGCCAATTCTCTGCAATGGATATAACAGTCTTTCCGGGCCATAGACTAGATTTGGATAATTTTTCCCTTTACTACATATCCTGCCCTGACTTACCGGGCTATTGCGATTCCCTCTAACTTTTATTACCTTCCCTTTTTCTACCTCAACCTCTAACGAACAGGAACCAAAACAATCCTTAGGACACACTGAATTTATGGTTTTAGGCATTATATTTTATTATTCCTCTTTTAATCTCAAATATATTTTTTTTATTATACTCTATTTTACTATTTTATAAAATCTCCAGAATTGACTTTCGTTAAAAAACTTGGGCTTCTCTGCCTGTGTGCGCCTGCCTGTGCGTGTACCTGTCTGCCGTGCCGGCACAGGCAGGCGCACGCAGACAGGTTAGCACGCAGACAGGTAGTATCTTGCCCTTCGGGTTAATAAAATACTGAAGAAAAATGGAGGTGAAATATTTAACAAAATTTCCTTAAAATTCAAATATAAGGTACTGTCAAAAATAATATGAAAGAAAAGGAGAAAAAAATGAAAAAAGTATTAGTGGTTTTGTTAGTTATGGGGTTGATTTTTTGTCTTGCTTCAATGAGTATATCAGCAGAAAAAGCTGATTACACTGGAAAAATTGGTATTTCTCTTCCGACTGCTACTCACGGCTATATGGGTAGAGTCAACTGGTGGGTACAGAAAGCGGTTGCAGACTGGAAGGCAAAAAGTCCCAAACTCGAGTTTCTTGTTTTAACCGCTGATAATGTTACCAAACAAGCAGCCGATATTGAAGACTTAATGACTAAAGAAATCGATGCGATTGTTGTATTTCCATTCGATGCTTCAGTGACTTCTGTTATAGAGCAGGCTTATAAGAAAGGAATATACACGGTAGTTCTTGACCGAGGTACCACAAAACCTGTTTATGATGTTTATATTTCAAATGATGATGAAGGCTATACCCGTGAAGGAACTGAATGGATTGCAAAAGAACTGGGGTACAAGGGCAAAATGGTTATTATCGAAGGTATTCCATGCCCGATCAATACAACTAGAATTGACACAATCAAGGCAACTGCAGCCAAATATCCGGGAATTGAAATACTTGATTCACAGCCAGGCGAATGGAACCAGGAAAAAGCGATATCAAAATATTCCTCGGCGGCGGCGCATCAAAAGAAATGCTCCAGAAGATAATGGATGGCGACAAGCTGGTAAGAGCAAATGTCACTTACCCGCCGGACTGTATAGCAACAGCTATCGGGCTTGCTATTCTCGGTTATAACAAGCAAACCTTTGAAGGTTTCTATCAGAAAAAGCTTCCCTTAAGAATTATTCTTTCAGCAGAACTTATAACCGCTGAGAACGTAGCTGACTACTATAATCCGGATGAAGTAAACTGATTAGCATAAAACTTTATATCAATTGCTTATTATTTCTGTGATTAAACAAAAAAAGGGGCTGCTACATAGCAGCCCCTTTTTTCAGGTCAAAAAGATTTTATAAAATAACTTCTGTCCATTTTTCCGATGACTTGCTACTTTTTAGAATTGCCTCTACAAAAGCAATCCCGGTTATCCCTTCGTCCATACCGGGAAAATCCCATCCGCTTATTCCTCCGGAACAGGGAGGCTGGTTGTTTTTAACGCAGTTCATGGCTCTAAAAGCGGCAGAGTATATATTTGAAAACGCGCCGATTAGACCTTCTGGATGACCGGGAGGAAGTTTCGATGCTTTTCGGGCTTCTATGCACAAGGCTGGAATCCCTTTTTTAAATATGGTGCTTGTACCGTCAAGGTTCATCATTTCAAGAACTTCGGGGAATTCTTGGTCCCAGGCAAGGCCTGCCTTATCTCCGTATATCCTTATCCGCAGAGCGTTTCCTTCCCCGGTTGAAACCTGCGAGGCGTGAAGAAGACCGTTTGCCATGCCACTGAATTTTATCAGAACACTGCCGTTATCATCAAGCTGGTTTCCGGGGATGGCTGTGTTAAGGTCTGCACAGACTTTTTCAGGTTTTAAACCGGTTATGGTCTGGGCAAGATTCAGTGCATGAATTCCGATATCTATCATGGTACAGGACGGACCTGAAACAGCAGGATCAAGATGCCAAGTCCTGAATATTTCCGGATCATTTATAAGTGGAGAAAGCCATCCCTGAGTGTATCCAACCAAAATGCTGATTATCCTTCCAATACTGCCGGACCTGACCAGGTCTCTTGCCTGTTTAACCATTGGATAGCCGGTATAACCATGTGTCAGCGCAAATATCATTCCTGTTTTTTCCGCTATTTTTTTTATTTCAAGCGCTTCAGAAAGAGAAACTGCCATGGGTTTGTCCGAGACAACATGAAATCCTCCCTCAAGAAATGCTTTTGTCATGTTACTGTGTGAAGCATTTGGAGTTGCTATGATCACAAAATCAATTCTTGCCCTTTTAGGAAGACTGTTTTCTTTTTCTATCATCTCCATGTAATTACTGTATATTCTGCTTTTTTCAATTCCTAGTTCTGCTCCACGCTCTGCAGATCTTGCAGAATCGCTTGAAAAAACACCAGCTATAATTTCTGCTTCTCCGTTAAGAGTGGCAGAAGCTCTGTGAACTAACCCGATAAACGAGTTTTTGCCTGCCCCGATTATTCCTCCATACAGTTTTTTCATTGTATCCCTCCAATAGACAGGCGAGACGCCTGTCCTACTTTAGATCTAAAAGACTATTCCAGACCAAGAATTTTTTTGCTTACCAAGTTTTTGACTGTTTCTCTCATTGCAATCTGCATACGCAGCGGGGGCAGGCCGCATAATGCGTCAAAATCCACGACTGCTGCCCTGCTCATAAGAATAAAGAAAGAATCTTTTTTAATCAGTGAAAGTTTTTCCGCACTTAGAAATCCCTGGTTGTCTTTTGTCACACCTGCCATGACAAAAACAATAATTACAAATGTCATACCAAGCGCTATTATCCCGGCATAAGAAACCTGCCGTAAAATATTCACCAGGTTTTGGAATTTAAGAAAATCTGTCTTGCATTACAACAACCCGGTTACACATTCCGATAAGTTCTTCCATTTCCTTGGATGTCAATATTCCGAATTGCCTTTATATTTTATTGTTTTCTTATATAACTGAAGCATTTTCTAACAAATACTTTTCGGCATCTGGTGACCACAATCCATTATTCTTTTCAACTATTTTAGCCAATTGAGCAAATAAAGAGTCAGTCTCTCCTTTTTTCTTAAAATCAGAAATAGAGCTAAGTTCCATTTCAATATTAGTGTAGATTAATTTTTTGCCACCGGGTATTCGGGGTAAATTTAAAGTAGTATCCACTACACTATTTAACCCCCCGATATGGGTAATCATTGCCGAAGGATTGATAAGTTCTTTTTCCATCATTTGGAGTGATTCAATCATATCCTGAGTATTCCCTCCGCTAGTTCCGGTTAAGTGAGTTGAAGTATAGTGAACATTATAAAAATTAACCAAGGCGGAAAATTCTGAATCGGTGGGACCGGCAAAGAAGTTCAAACAGCCATCTTTGGCTAAAATTTTATCCCCCTGTTCTACAATGGCTTTTACTGCTGCAAAAACAAAGACATCATGGTACCCTTTACCTCCAGTCATGGAAATAAGGTAATCTTTCGGATTTTCTATATCTTGGGGATTAATATATTTTAATTCAACACCTCTCCTTTTAGCTTCTTCTATGGTATGGATTAAGGAGGCTCTTTTCAATCTTACCTCATCAAGATCAGTAACCACTAATAATTTAGGTCTTCTCTCCCTATGGATAGCATAATCTATCGCACCAAGACCCATCGGACCTGCCCCGGCTAAAATGGCCATGTTTCCTCCTGCGGCAATCCCCATATGGTGGGTATAGTTACCAGCAACAGTATGATAATTAGCCTGAAAAGCTCCTACAATACAAGACATCGGTTCTGCCAATGATCCATAATAAAAGGCTTTTCCATTATATTCCAGCAAACAATTCATTTCCATAACTTGATTAGGTATAATTATATAAGTAGCATCCCCACCTATATAGGGGAAGGAATAGCCTGGAGCGTCAAGACTCCCTTTATAATTTAGAGCAGGTTGAATAGCAAACTTCTTACCGGCAGTAAATTGGTGTTTCCACTT
>NZ_PFKO01000351.1:8611-9939 GCF_002784285.1 Candidatus Infernicultor aquiphilus | reverse complement strand
GCGAACTTTATAGACAAAGGTAGCCATTGATTTAATACACCCCTTTATAAAAAATTAACCAATTCACCAATTTACCAATTTACCGATTTACCAATTAAATATTATTATGGGCTTGATAAATCAAGCCCCTACAAATTAAACCCCCTCACCCTAACCCTCTCCCACGAGGGGAGAGGGAAATGCACCTCGACAGGCGAGCCTGCCCTCGTGAAAACGGGGGACGCCTGCCCTACGTTATAGGTTAATAATTTCTTTTAGAACATTGATAACTTTAGGGTCGTATTTAGTTCCAGCCAGAGAAAACAATCTTTTTAGCGCTTCATCATTCTCAGCCGGACTTTTTATAGCTTTATTATAAAGTATTTTGATATAATCTTCAACTACCGCTATTATCCGGGAACCAAGGGGTATTTCTTCACCCCGTAATCCATCAGGATAGCCTGTTCCATTATAATTTTCGTGGTGATGTCTTACCATAGGAATTAGGTCTTTAAATAAATTTATTTGCTTAAGCATATTTGCCCCTACCACCGGGTGTATACTCACTTCATCTTGAAATAAATGTAAATTTTCTTCTGCCTTAAAATTAATATCAATCTTTCTCTTTACTTTCATTTTTCCTAGATCATGTAACAGAGAGGCATAATATAAATTTTCGTAATCCTTTCCAGTTACTCCCAGTTTATTACCCATTTGGGTAGCCAGCTGAGCCACTTTTACAAAATGTCCTTTTGGTCCAAGAGGTTCATTTTCCATGGCCTGAATCAGTATTTCGATAATATTAACAAAATAATTATTCAAATCTTTTATAATATTCGCATTAGACAGGGCAATTACCACTTGATTGGTAAAGGAATTTAAAATTATTTCATCATCTTTATCAAAGGAGGTTTTATCTTTCTTGTTAATTACTTCCATTACTCCTACAATTTCTTTTTCTGATCTCAAAGGAACGCAAATAATTGATTTGGTTTTAAATTTTATAGCATTATCAAAGTCTTTATTCCATCGGTTATCTCGAGTAACATCATTAATAATTAAAGATTCCCCTTTTTCTGCTACCCAGCCAGCGATTCCCTGACCAACTTTTACTTTATATTCTTTTATTTCCTGACTCTTCTTCCCCAGGCTGGCTTTAAAATATAATTCTCTTTTTACTTTATCTAAAAGTAATATTGAAGCAGCTTCACCTTCCACAATTTCAGCCGCATATTTTATTATTTTATTTAAGAGAACCTCTAAATCGGTAGTCTCGGTTAAGTCAAAAGAAATCTTGTTTAAGGCATTTAATTGTAAGATCTGTTTTTCTAACTTTTTTAAATCATTTT
>NZ_PFKO01000351.1:0-8601 GCF_002784285.1 Candidatus Infernicultor aquiphilus | reverse complement strand
ATGAGCAGACAATTTATTTACCTCCCTACATTGGTTAAGATCCAACCTTTAATTAGTTAAGCTGAAGCAACTCTTAAAACTTCATCAATAGTAGTTACACCTTCACAAATTTTTTTTAAACCATCTTCCTTTAGCTGACACATCCCTTCTTTAATAGCTGTTTCTCTTAACTTACCGGAAGTAATATTACTGGAAATTAAATCTCTTATGGTATCAGTCATTATCATCAACTCAAAAATGGCTATTCTACCTTTATACCCGGTTTCTTTACAATAGGGACATCCTTCACCTTTATTTAAGATTATTTTTCTGCTATCCATACTATACTCTTCTAAAATTTTCGCCAAATCTGAGGTCAACTTGACTTCTTTTTTGCATCTGGGACATATTCTGCGGACTAATCTTTGAGCTATAACTCCAATTACTGAAGATGAAATTAAGAAAGGTTCTATCCCCATATCGATTAATCTTATTACTGAGCTGGGGGCATCATTGGTATGAAGTGTGCTTAGAACCAGATGACCGGTGAGAGCCGCCTGAACAGCTACCTCCGCTGTCTCTTTATCTCTTATCTCCCCTACTAACATAATGTCCGGGTCTTGCCTTAAGAAACTTCGGAGCCCAGCAGCAAAGGTAAGTCCAATTTTCGGTTTAGCCTGTACTTGATTGATCCCTTTTAATCTATATTCTACCGGATCTTCAATAGTCATAATCTTCTTTTCTGTTGAATTTAATATATTTAGAGTAGTGTAAAGGGTAGTAGATTTTCCACTTCCGGTGGGACCAGTGACTAAAATTATACCATTGGGTTTTTTTATTAAAGATGTAAATTTAGGAAGTATATCCTGGGAAAACCCTAAAGCATTTAATTCTAATAAGATACTGGTTGGATCTAATATCCTTAAAACTGCCCCCTCTCCATTAACGGTGGGGAGAGTTGAGACCCTGATATTTATCGTTCTTCCACCAACATTGACTTGAATCCTGCCATCTTGGGGCAATCTTCTTTCGGCAATATCTAAATCTGACATTATTTTAATTCGAGAAATAACTGCTAAACGAAGTTGACGAGGAAGAGACATTACATCGTGTAAAATTCCATCTATGCGATAACGTACTTGAAGAGTTTCATCACCAAATGATTCTATATGAATATCACTGGCTTTTTCTTTAACTGCCCTTAAAATCATCAGATTAACCAGGGAAATAATAGGGGCTTCCTCACCTGCAGTTAAGGCAGATAGTTCTGCTTCTTTCTCTTCTTCTTTCAATACAGTTACGGTCATATTTTCAACTTTATCAATTACCTGATCCCATTCATCAGTCACCCCAAATACTTCATCTAAAGCTTTATTAATATCTTCACCATAAGATAATACTGCTTCCAGGTTATAGCCTAATCTTATCTTAATTTCGTCATAGGCAAAAACATCTAAAGGGTTAGCCATAGCCACCGTTAATTTATTTTCACTTTTATCTATGGCGATAAGCTGATGTCTTCTGGCCATCTCCTCGGGAATTAGTACTACTATTACGGGATCAGAATCTATATCGCTTAAATTTACATATTTTACTCCAATTTCTTCTGCTAAAGCAATCATCATCTCATCTTTTTTAAGTATATTAAGCTCAATGATTATCTTTTGAAGGTCTTTACCGCTATCTTTCTGCATTTTAATAATTCTATCTATATCTTTTTCTGAGATTAAACCTTTTTTACGTAATATATCAGATAAGAATTCCCCGGTGATACCTTTTTCTGCTGTTCTTTGCATTTTTCCTCCATTTTTTTACCAAGGTTTATAATTTTAAACTATTTTTAATATTACTCCCATAAATATTGCCAATGATGTATTGATAATCCTTTTTAAATTATATACTTTTTCTATTCTTTCTGGACTTACCTGATAAGAGATAAGGCTTACCACTACAAATAATATAAAAATTACGATGGTCCATTGTTCATCTAAATACTGGGCTGAGAGTGTTAAAAATAATCGGTAAAATTTATCTACTATTTTATTGGCTGGTATTTTTATTTTTATTATTTTTTGCTTATTTAATTTTTGGGGTTTAAAAGGAACATCTTCTTCTTTTATATATATAAGTAATATCGGTATAAAAAAAACTGTAATAATATATCCTATTAAACTTATAATAAATATATCATTATTATAGAGATGTATCAAGTAATCTATAAAAACATTATTAAAGGGGGAGGTTAGTAAAATCTTTTCAGTGAAGTTGAAAGTTAATACGGCAATTATAGAGAGGTGTAAAACCTGATCAAGTAAAAATATCTTTAGATTAGGGGTATCTGCTTTTTTAGAATGTTTCTGTTTTAGTTTATCGATTACGGTATGCGATAGAAATATAATTAAAAGCACTGCTATAACTTTTAGATTTTCCAAATAGGGGAAAGTAAAGAGAATTGAAAATATCAATACTATAAGGGTATGCAGTATTACTCCCCATTCAGTATTCATCTTTATATTAAATATTTGTTTGGTTTGTAAGGGAAAATCTGCAATTACATGGGCAAGGAGTAATCTATAAAATAGAAACATGGGTATTAATTCTCCAATTAACCAATTGACCTATTTGCCAATTAGCTTATTCACCAATTCTCCAATTTACCGATTAGGAAATTAAAAAATTTGATGTTCAAAAATCATATTTACAATATTCCTCATTAGTCTTGCCTGCTTTAGAATTTTGTTTGTCATATAATTTTAAGTATTTAATGAAACCATTAATTTGTTTTCCTAAATCTTTGGCTAAAGAATAATTTTCTTGAAAATCTTTTTGATTAATATATTTTAAATCTAAAGCAATATATAAGTCATTCTGGATTTCAGATATTGAACCTCTGGCTATGATTAAAAATTTTATAAAATCTTTTTTAGAATAACGGTCAAAGCCTTCGGCAATATTAGAACCAATAGAAACCGTAGCACGGGTAATTTGTGAAGTTAATCCGTAATTTTCTTCTTTGGGGAATTTCTTAGTTAAATTATATATTTTGTTTGCAAATTTTCTTGCATCTTTCCAAACTGGTAATTCTTCAAATGATTTTAGAGTAGGCAAATAAAATTCTCCTTAATTTATTATTTCTCCAATTGGAGAATTGGAAAATTGGTGCATTGGTGAATTGGTAGATTGGTGAATTGTATCATTTTGGCCAATTACCAATTTCTTTTTTTATTTCATCTCTTTTAAGCCAGAAAAATAGAATAATTTTTTCGAGGGAACGTTGAAAGGATGTTCCCATAGAATCTCTTTTAATTATGGGAGTAACTAAAATAGTAAAAAGTTTTAATCTGTTGCCTCCCCATATATCGGTAAAAATCTGGTCTCCTATTACCACTGTATCTAAATAATTGGCCTTCATAATCTTAAGAGCATTAATAAAGGTTATACCTAAAGGTTTAAAAAATTTTGAGTAATAAGGAAGGTTTAATATTTTGGCAATTTTTTCTACTCGGTTAGAATTGGAGTTCGAAACAATACAAATTTTTAATTCTAATTTTTTTGCTTCTTTAATCCAATTAATAACTTTATTATCTATTTCATTATTGCCCCAGGCGATTAAAGTGTTATCTAAATCTACAATAATACTCTTTATGTTTTTTAGTTTTTTTAATTTTTTTAAATCTAAGTTATAAATTGAATCAACATATATCTTAGGTTTTAAAATCTCAAACAATTATCTTTCTCCTTATCTATTCGTTAGATAGTTAGTAGGGGCGTATTGCAATACGCCCCTACCTGCCATTCACTATATACTAAATACTAATTTTAAGTTCTTGATTTTATTTTACTTACTATTATATCAATTGCTACATCGTTTAGTCCACCCTGAGGGATAACGATATCCGCATATCTTTTAGAAGGCTCTACAAACTGTAAAAACATAGGCTTTACAATATTTAAGTATTGTTCAATTACTGATTCCATAGTCCGCCCTCTTTCTTTGGTATCTCTTACTAATCTTCGAATAAATCTTTCATCTTCATCGGCATCCACATAAATTTTTATATCCAACAGATCTCTTATTCTTTTTTCGGTTAATACTAAAATTCCTTCTAATATTATTATATTTTGAGGAGTTATTTTTTCTGTCTCTTTATTCCGAGTATAATTTGTAAATGAATATATAGGTTTTTCTATTTTTTTCCCTTTAATTAATTTCTTTAAATGTTCTACTAAAAGTTCACTATCAAAGGCTGAAGGGTGATCAAAATTTATTTTTTTTCTTTCTTTTAAGCTAAGATGGCTTAAATCTTTATAATATGCATCTTGCTGAATTATTACTACATTTACTCCCTTTAAACTTTCATATATTTTACTCGCAACTGTAGTTTTTCCGGAACCAGTTCCTCCAGCAATACCTATTATTAATGGTTTCATAAGCTTTCTCCTGAATGACAAATTTAGTGCCAGGCACCTTTTTTGTCATTATGACAAATTTAGTGCCAGGCACCTTTTTTGTCATTTTTGCCATTTTTGTTCTTTAAATGTTCCTCATAAGTTTTGGAAAATATATGCCTCCCATTATCTCCTAAGACAAAAAATAAATAATCTTCATTTGCGGGTTCAAGGGCGGCAATTATTGAATCAATCCCGGGATTACAGATTGGGCCTGGCGGAAGACCTTTATAGAGATAGGTGTTATAAGGAGATTCTATTTCTAAATCAGATTCCTCTAATTTTTCTTTAGGTTTTCCTAAAATATATTGAATGGTAGCGCAAGATTGTAATTTCATACCGCTTTTTAATCGGTTATGAAAAACAGAAGATATTTGTTTTTTTTCTTCAGCAAATTTAGCTTCTTTCTCAATAATTGAAGCCAGAGTAATAATTTCATCCATAGTAAATCCAGTTTGCTCAGCTTTATTTATTAATTTATTATCTACCGCTACTTGTTCAAAATTTGATAACATAAGTTTAAGCATATTTTCTGCTCCATATTTTTTAGGCACTTCATAAGTATCAGGGAATAAATAACCCTCCCAAGATTTTTCACCATATTTTACTAATTTTAAAAAAGATTCTTTCTCTACGATCTCTTTTTTATCCAATAGTTCTGCAATTTGGATAGAGTTATAACCTTCTGGAATAGTTATTTTATATACAACTATTTCTCCTCTGGCTAATTTATTTAATATTTGAAGCATATTCAGAGAGGGGCTAAGATTGTATTCTCCAAATTTTAGTTTAGCTTCTAATTTTGATAATTTAATTAAAATTATAAATAGGTAATTATTTTTTCCTATTATTTCATTTTTTTCTAAAATATGCACAATCTCTTTTGCATTAGTACCGGAAGGGATATCGATAATTTTTTGGATGGTAGAATTTTCTACCAAGGGGAAAGATATTGCGGTAAGAAATAAGATAGTGACTAAAAAAATCAAGGAGAATACAAAAAATAATTTATATAGGAAGTTCATTTTTTTATCTCTGTATTATTTATCATCCTTCTATCTAAAAACGATTGAAGAATTAACATTGCTGACATTTTATCAATAACTTTTTTTCTCTTTTTTCTACTTCTATCTGCTTCGATTAATATTTTTTCTGCCCTGGCTGTAGTTAATCTTTCATCTTCTAACTCTACTGGTAGTTGGTAATTTTCCTTAAGTTTTTGAGCAAAAGAAAGAGCTTTTTTTGCTTGTCCACCTAAAGTTCCATTCATATTTTTAGGAAGCCCTAATATTATTTTTTCTACTTTGTATTGATCAATAATTTCTTTTAAATTTTTTAAATCCTCTACCTCGTTAACCGAATTGATGGTTGGTAATCCCTGAGCGGTAATTCCTAATTCGTCACTTATAGAGATCCCAATTCTTTTTTCGCCTAAATCTATTCCTAAAATTCTCATGAGTTAATTCACCAATTTGCCAATTAGCCAATTAGCCAATTTGCCAATTCACCAATTGACTAATTACTAAAGATTTACTGTGGGCACGATGCATCGTGCCCCTACATAAATAATCACTTGCTATAAAAGAATAGTTTGTGTAGGGGCGTATTGCCTGTCTGCGTGCGGACACGCACAGGCAGGCAATACGCCCTTCCCAGACGTTATCTGCTCATAATGATTTATATATCTAAATAAGTTCGAATACTTTTTCTAAAGCTTGATTTAGCTGGTCTACTTTTGGTCCCCCAGCTTGAGCCATGGTTTTCTTTCCGCCACCATTTCCCCCGATAATAGGGGCAATAGATTTTATTATATTTCCTGCATTAAAACCTTTTTTTACTAAATCATCAGTTACCATAGCTAATAGTCCCACTTTATTTTGATCTAATTCTGTACCCAATACTATTACACCAGACTTAATTTTTTCTTTAATCAAGTCACCCCAATTCCTTAAGTTATCAAAATCTACTGCTTCAACTTTTGCAGATATAACATTTACTCCTTTGATTTCTTTCTTTTGGGAAATCAAACTATCCACTTCATAGTGAGCTAATTTATTTCGAATAATTTTAATTTCTCTCTTCATATAGTTATTATCAGCTATAATCTGATTAATCTTGGCTAATATTTCAGCAGGTGCAGTTTGTAATTTATCTGAAACTTGGTTAATAATGTTTCCTTTTTCTTCCATATATTCTAAAGCTCTTTCTCCAGTTATTGCCTCTATTCTTCTTAAACCACTCCCCACTCCTTGTTCATTTAATATTTTAAATAGAATTATATTAGAAGTAGAATTTAGATGAGTTCCCCCACATAATTCTAAACTAAATTCTCCTATCTTTACTACCCTTACTTGTTCGCCATATTTTTCACTAAATAAAGCCATTGCTCCCATTTGTTTGGCTTGATCAAAAGTGGATATTTTTGTCTCCACTTTTAAATCCTCTAATATTTTTATATTTATTAAATCTTCAATTTTTCCTATTTCTTCTCTACTTAAAGTAGCAAAATGATTAAAATCAAAACGTAGATGATCATCATTTACTGCAGAGCCAGACTGTTTCACATGGTTCCCCAATACTTCTCGAAGTGCTTGGTGTAAGAGGTGTGTAGCAGTATGATTTCGAGCAATTGCCTTTCTACGTAATAAATCTAATTTAACTAATACTTTATCGCCAACCTTTATTTCCCCTTTTCTGATTTCAGCAAAGTGAGTTATCAATCCTTCCAGGGGAGTTTGAGTATCTGATATTTCAATTAATAAATCATCGGCAGATAAAGAGATAATTAGTCCTTGATCTCCAATCTGTCCACCTTTTTCAGCATAAAATGGTGTTTTCTTCAAAATTATTTCACATCTATCTCCCGCTTTTACCTCATCTATTAATTTATCTTCTTTTATAATAGCCATTATTTTGCTTTTAGCTTCATCAAAATCATAGCCAATAAATTCTGTTTCTCCTTGCTCTTTTAAAATATCCTGGTATAATTTCTGCTTAATTTTATCACCTTCAGCAGTAACTTTAGTTCCCACCCAAGATTTTCGAGATCTTTCTCTCTGAGCTTTCATTTCATCTTTAAAATCATCTTCATCAATCCCAAAGCCATCTTCCTCAAGAATGTCTCTAGTCAATTCTAAAGGGAATCCATAGGTATCATAAAGTTTAAATACCTCTCCCCCGCTAAGTTTATTTTTATTCTTTTCTTTTAATTCTTCTTTCATCTTATCTAAGATTTGTAGCCCTAGATTTAAAGTTTCCTGGAATTTTTTTTCTTCAGTAAGGATTATTTGGCAGACCTGGTTTTTTTCTTTAGGTATTTCTGGATAAACTTCTTTCATTAAATCTATCACCATAGGAGCAATTTCGTATAAAAAGGGTTGATCGAATTTAATAATCTTTCCATAACGGAAGGCTCTTCTCAATAGCATTCGAAGAACATAACCCCGTCCTTCATTAGAAGGAGCTATCCCATCAGAAACCATAAAAACCAAAGCCCTAATATGATCAGCAATTACTTTTAGGGCTAAATCTTTTTTCTTATCTTCTTTATATTTTATGCCTGCATTTTGAGCCACAAATTTTATAATGGGCAAGAACAAATCTGTTTCAAAATCTGTATCAGCATTTTGCAGTACAGAGGCTATTCTTTCTAAACCTAAACCAGTGTCTATATTCTTTTTTGGTAAAGGAGTAAGTGAGCCATCTTCATTACGGTTGTATTGCATAAATACCAAATTCCATAATTCAAGATATCTTTCGCCATCTACTCCTACTCCGCCACCCTCTTGGGAGGCTTTATCTTTACCCAGATCTATATATATTTCAGAACAAGGTCCACAAGGTCCAGTCGGGCCAACTTTCCAAAAATTATCTTCTTCTCCTAATCTGATAATCTTTTTTTCAGAAAGACCTACCAGATTATGCCAGATATCAAAGGCTTCGTTATCATCTTGATATATGGAGACCCATAGTTTTTCTTCCGGAAACCCCATAACCTCGGTAAAAAATTCCCAAGCCCACTTTATGGCATCTTCTTTAAAATAATTGCCGAAAGAAAAGTTTCCTAACATTTCGAAAAAAGTATGATGTCGAGCAGTCCTTCCTACATTTTCAATATCATTTGTTCTAATACATTTTTGGCAAGTAGTGGCTCTTTTTAAGGAAGATTTAACC
>NZ_PFKO01000162.1:1010-10261 GCF_002784285.1 Candidatus Infernicultor aquiphilus | reverse complement strand
GATGGTTGAAGAATAACATCCATTAAAACAAGGATTGAAACTTTCAATAAGCCTAGCTTCTTTTAGTGTATCAATATTGTTGAGGAATAACATCCATTAAAACAAGGATTGAAACATACATAACCCTGATAAATATGAAACTTATAAACGGTTGAGGAGTAACATCCATTATGTGACAGAGACAGTTCTTTAACACATTTAAGGAACAACTTCAAAATTGATTGAGGTTGTCTTAGAAGAAAAAAGAAGAGAAATAATAAAAAAATAGATTGATTCCGGATGGATTAAAAAGCGGCATTTTTTCCATTATTTTTTACAATATTCCTTGATCGCTTCATTCATAAATTCTGCGAGTCCCTCGCCATCCGAAAACCTTAAGTAAGCATTATTTATATAAGTAATTTATTGGAGCTTAAAAAATATTTATTTTTTAAATAGTTATTTTTGGTTTCGCTTCCTTGAAAAGCGGTGAAGAAAATAGTAGAATTTGAATGTAGATTCGCAGATTCATGATGCAATAGGTCCTTTCCGGGATAAAAGCAGAATCACCCTTAAAAGCTTAAAGGCAATAAAAGGACAAGGGAGAAGACTTATACTCGAATAGAAAGTTTCTTTAATTACAGACCCTCCTTAATTTTAATCTATAGAGGAGTATCATAGGTGAAGCAGTATAAAGATATTACTTCCAGGGAAAACTCAATCTATAAGTTAATAAAAGCCTTAAGTCAAAAAAAAGTTCGTGAAAGCAAGGGATTATTTCTCATAGAAGGCAGTAAGCTTCTTGAGGAAGCGAATAGTAGGGGAGTAAAAATAAAATACCTTATTATTAATGAAACCGTAGAAAAGGTGCCAAAAATTAATCAAGGCTGTGAGGTTTTAAGGCTATCCCATAATCTATTTAAGGAAGCTTCAGCTACAGTTAGCCCTCAAGGAATAATAGCGGTAGTTGAGCAAATAGAACTATCCCTGGCAGATATAATTCTTGGTGCCAATCCTTTAGTAGTTGTTTTAAATGGCGTACAGGATCCTGGAAATCTTGGAACCATCATAAGAACCAGCGCTGCAGCAGGTGCTACTGCAGTATTATTAACTAAAGGAACGGTAGATTTATTCAACCCAAAAGTGATTAGATCTACCATGGGCTCACTGTTTCAGGTGCCTATTGTAAATGGTCTTGACGATGAGGAAGCGGTCCAATGGTTAAACCATAACTCTATAAATATTTTAGTAGCAGATTTAGATAGCGAAGAATATTACTATTCCGTTAATCTCCAAGAACCTTTCGCTTTAGTCATTGGAAATGAAAATAGAGGACCAAATGATATCTGGAGGAAGGCAGCTTATAAACAGATAAAAATTCCTATCCTGGGGTCCACTGAATCCTTAAATGCCTCAGTAGCTACTGGAATAATTCTATATGAGGCAGTTCGTCAAAGATGGTGCAAATGAGGCCAGCACCGATGATAAAGAATAAAAATTATAAAAGGTAGGTAAACTATTATGCAACCGGCTACCAGAATTAACGAATTTACCCTCGACATTATAGAATTTTGCGAAAACGATCCTTACTTATATAAAGAATTAAATAAAGAAAGAGAAAAGTTTTTTACTACTACTCCGGAGAAATATTATAAAACTTTTGACGAAAAAAATTATGTTGAACTAAGATTTGCCGATTATTTTATTTTTTTCTATATTTCTCAATATTACGAAATGACTCCTTTAGAGGTATTTTTATCTAAAATGCTTTCCAATTATAACCAACCCGATCAACAGATTTTATTAGGATTTAAAAATGGCGTCTTCAGTGCCTTTACCATTAGCAAAGTGGTAGTTGGTTCTTACTTTATAGCGAAAGACCTATCTTCTGGGAAAGAATATAAAGTAAGAGAAAATAAAGCTACCTATCAGCTTAAAGAAGGAGATTATATGGTAGGTCGTATTTTACCTTACGAGATAGATTATGCCTTGTCCAGTGTTAACCTGAACTATCCTAAAGAATCATCCTATATTTTAAAAAGATTATGGAAAAGTGCTCCTTCTGATATTACCCGTATAGTTACCCCTTTAATGATAGAGAAAGATCTTTTCCAAAAATACAGGGATATCCCTAAAGAGGAAGACCATCTGGAATCGGTAGAGAGAAAGCTAAAACATTTATTAAAAAAGTATTGGGGTAAAAAAGCACCTTCTATTAAAAATCTTAGAAAAAAGATCAATAGAATTACCGACCCTTTACCTCTAATGAGGGAGTTGTCAGAGAAGATTAATTTTCCTTCTGCTGAAGAATTAATGGAATTTCAGAAACTCTTTATGGATTTCTGGAATCTTTCTTCTCGAGATGAGTTTCAGGGGAAATCCCCTCAGGAAATTAATGAGCAAAACCTAGGTCCCAAGGAAAAAGAACTTACCCAGGATTTGATGCTCTATGTCCAATCTGAGGTTCATCCGGGTAATTTTTCCAGCCAGAATGAATTAAGCCAGGCGGTGAAAAGATGCCAAGAAAGATGGCTTCACCAGCCTCAAGAAGAACTTGATAACAAAACTCCCTGGGAAGCAATTTTGGAAGAAAGAAAAAGATTAGGTAGTCCCAGAAAAGATTTATCTGTTTCAATGAATATAACCCCGGTTTACTATGGGATAGAAGAACAGGTTGATTTAAGTAATATAGAAATGAAGGACGTCCCTTTAGTAAGAGATTTAGAGATTTTTGTCAATTATTTTACTAAAAACCAGGTAAAGGTAACTATAAAGAATAAATGGATTCCTTTTGCACACTTAAAATTAATAGAAGAAAAATTTACCAGCCCAGATAAAGATGATTTTTACTTCTTAGGCAAAGAAGAAAAGAGAGGAGAAGAAGCTAGCAAAAGATATTTCCACTTTATAGACTTATTATCTCGAGCTGCAAGATTTATCTACCTGGATAAAAGAGGCTGGGTAAAGGTAAATCTCAGTCATTTTCAAGAATTTACCAAAAAATCTTACGGAGAAAAAGTCTTTGAATTAGTCCTTACCTGGATTGAAAAGGTAAATTGGGCAAAACTTCAGATCAGAGATTTTACGGCAAAATATGCAAAAGAATATCAAAAAATATTTACTGACTTACTTTATTGTTTTCATAAATATGAAGTAAACAAAAAGATTGAAACAGAAGAACTCGTAGACCATTTCTATGGTTCTAAGATAAAAAATATGGAATCTCCCGAGGAGGTAAGGGGTGATTTAACTAGAATAATGGAGGTGGTTTTATTATTATATTTAAAATGGTTGGGTCTAATTGCTTCCCAAAAGAAAGAACGAATTCCCGGAATAGGGATTGTGTTGATTAAAGAATTTTGGGTTACCCCTAAGGGTAAAAAATTAATTGATAGACTGGTAAGGCATTATATTAAAACAGGGAAGATAAAATAAGTATAAAAACAAACTTAAAAATAAATATGACCAGAGATAGGGTACAAAGGCATTTTGGAATAAGGTGAAGAAAAGGTTAAGGAAAGAAAGCAAGGGGGACAGTTTATGGATTCCAGAGATTCTAAAGTAACAGTTAATTTTATTCAGGCGATCATTGATCAGGATAAAAAAACGAATAAATATGGTGGCAAGGTTCATCTCCGGTTTCCGCCGGAACCTAATGGATATCTACACATCGGCCACGCCAAGTCTATCTGCTTGAATTTCGGTATAGCTGCACAGAATGGCGGTCTATGCAATCTTCGCTTTGACGATACCAATCCCAGCAAGGAAGATGTGGAATATATTGATTCCATCATCAAGGATGTTCGGTGGCTGGGATTTGACTGGGAGGACCGGCTTTTTTATGCTTCCGACTATTTTGAGAAGATGTATGATTACGCCGTCGGTCTAATTAGAGCAGGTGAGGCTTATGTGTGTGACCTCAGTCCTGAAGAAATCAGGAAGTACCGGGGAACTTTCCAGGAGCCGGGAAAAGAAAGTCCATATCGGAAGCGGTCTAGGGAGGAGAACCTAAATCTATTCCAAGGTATGCGGGCTGGTGAATTCGCCGATGGTTCCCGGGTGTTGCGGGCTAAAATTGACATGACCTCTCCTAACCTGAATATGCGGGATCCTATCCTTTACCGCATTTTAAGGGCTACCCATCATCGGACGGGGGATCAATGGTGTATCTATCCCCTGTACGACTATGCTCATCCTCTTGAAGATTATTACGAAGGAATTACTCACTCCATTTGTACCCTGGAGTTCGAAGACCATCGCCCTTTATATGACTGGGTTCTCAATGCTTTGCATCTGCCCAATCCACCCCGGCAGATCGAATTCGCCCGTCTGAATCTTACTAACACGGTGCTGAGCAAGCGCAAGCTTCGCCAGCTGGTGGAGGAAGATTATGTAACTGGATGGGATGACCCGCGGATGCCAACCATATCCGGTCTGCGGCGCAGGGGTTACACCCCGGAGTCTATCCGAAATTTCTGCGACCGTATCGGCATATCCAAGACCAACAGCGTGGTGGACATCCGTTTTTTGGAACACTGTATACGCGAGGACCTGAATCTGCGGGCTCCCCGGGTTATGGGGGTACTGCATCCTTTAAAATTGGTTATCAGTAATTATCCCGAGGAGATGGTGGAAGAGATGGAAGCAGAAAACAACCCCGAAGATCCTGATGCCGGGACACGCCAGATACCTTTTTCCAGGAATTTATATATCGAACGGGAAGATTTTTGCATCGATCCGCCCAAAAAGTATTTTCGACTGGCTCCCGGTTTTGAGGTTAGATTAAAGAATGCCTATATTATCAAATGCGATGGGTTTGTTCGGGATGAAAAAACAGGAGAGATAAAAGAGGTGCATTGTAGCTACGATCCGGAAACCAGAAGCGGCAGACCAGCCAGTCAACGTAAAATAAAGGGAACTTTACACTGGGTTTCCGCAGCTCATGCTTTGAAAGCGGAGGTTCGCCTATACGACTATCTTCTGCTCGACCAGATCGAGGGAGGGGAAGAAGATGAGGGAGATGAAGATTTTGTAAAGCAACTTAACCCTAACCCCCTGGAAGTGTTAAGTGATTGCCTGGTGGAACCCAGTTTAGCGGGAGCGGCCCAAGGAAGTAGATACCAGTTCATGCGGCAGGGTTACTTCTATGTGGATCCTGATTCATTGCCGGATAAGCTGGTGTTTAACCTTATTGTATCCTTACGGGACACCTGGGGCAAGATCCTAAAAGACAATGAAGACCGGAAGTCCTATTCGCAAATTCCTTAATAAATTTTGGTTAGATTAAGAAATTTTTGACCAAAACTCCTTATTTTTAAAGGAATATAGAAAAATAAAAAAAATTTTTAAAAAAAGAAGGATTTTTGAAATTTATATTGAAGTAAGGTCTCCACATTCGATAAATATAATTAATATTAAAATATAAAGATCTAATTTTCTTCCTTGGTAAATTCTTTAAACTCATTCCCATGGATAGAACAAAATAGAAGAAAGCAGTAAATTAGAAATTTTAAATTAAGTTGTTATTAATTTATATTTTAAGGTATTCAAAAATGCATATTAATATTACCGGTGGTGCGGGTGGTAAATTATCTGATTCTGATCCTCAGCATGATTTTTTCCATAAAATTCTTTTAACAACAAAATAATTATAATCAAGGTATAATGTCAAAGAAGAGCGCCAATTAAGATAATGATTAAAACTATACTTAAAAGAAAAGTGTTTAGGGTATGAAAAATAAGAGTTATTACTTAGATAAACTTTCAGCAGAACAGTTAAAGAAATGTTATCAAATTGCTCCGCCTCGAGTAAGACAATATTTAGATGCTGAAATTCAACATATTCTGGATAAGGTTCAACCTTCAGATATTGTCTTAGAACTTGGATGTGGTTATGGAAGAGTACTTAAGAAGGTTTGTGAAAAAGCAAAAAGGGTGATTGGTATTGACATATCAAAGTCAAGTTTAGAATTGGCAAAAAAACTATTAGAAGGAAATTTAAATTGTCAGTTATTTTTAATGAATGCTATTAGCCTTAAATTTCCTAACCAATTTTTTGATATAGTGATTTGTATTCAAAATGGAATTTCCGCTTTTAACGTAAATAAGAAAGATTTAATTAGAGAAGCTGTTCGGGTTACTAAAAAAGGTGGATTGGTATTATTCTCGACTTATTCAGATAAATTTTGGGAAGAACGTCTAAATTGGTTTATCCTTCAATCTAAAGCAGGACTTATTGGTGAAATTAATTTAACTGAAACTCATAATGGAATAATTTTCACTAAAGATGGATTTAAAGCCACCACAATTAGACCGACGGATTTTACTTCCTTAACTTCTGAATTGAATATTGATTTGAAAATTGAAGAGATAGATAATTCAAGTATATTTTACGAAATTTTACTTACTTAGGTGATAAATTCAAATCAATAAAAAGATAAATTTATGTCTATAAAAGTTAGAGTATTTGGTATCCCTGTAGTAATGGGAGACAGAGACAAAAGAATATTTTTTCCCTATACAAAATTAGAAGCTTTATTTTATTACATGGTTATTAATAAGAAAGCAACTCGAGATGAATTAGCAGATTTGTTATGGGGAAATTGCAATGAGAAATATGCTAAGAAAAATTTAAGAAATGCAATATATAATATTTCTAAATTATTCAAAAAAGACATATTCATTTCTCCTAAAAGAACTTTTTTATCATTAAATCCAAAACTTGAAATTAAATTGGATTTAGATATTTTCCTTCAAGATAATATCGAGGGAGTAAACACTTATGTCGGAGATTTTTTAAAGGGTTTTTCTGTAAAACAAGCAGAAGTATTTGAAGAATGGATGGTAGGAAGAAAGCGATATTATCATGAATTATACATTAGAAAATTGTATTTTCAATTAAATAAAAATTTAAAAAAGAAAATATATAACGATGTAGAATATTACGCTAAACTAATTATAAAGGCCGATGAATTTGATGAAAACGCGTATAGATTATTAATTAAAACATATTTAAATAAAGGTGATTATACTAAGGCAATAATAATTTATAATGAATTATCAAATTTATTAAAAAAGGAATTAAATATTGAACCAGACATCAATACAAAAATATTAATAAATAGAGTTTTAAAATTAAGAAACATTGATAGAAAACGGGAATCATCCCTCTATAAAAAATATTTTTATGGAAGAGAAAAAGAATCAAGTTTTATTTTTTCAGAATATAAAAATTTTATTAATAATAAAAATTTTAGATCAATAGTTATTTTTGGGGAAGCTGGAGTAGGCAAGACTAGGTTAGTACAAGAATTTATTAATTTAATTAAAAAAGACAAAATAAGTACATTCAAAGCAAATTGTTATCAAATAGAAGAGAATTATATTCTAAAATCCTGGAACAATATATTTTCTATGATGCCAAGCAATATTTTAGATACGATAAAATTTCCAAAAAATTCTATTATATTAAATTTATTTCCAATTTTTTCTAATAATAAAGAAGATTTGTCTTTTAATTTAAAATCAATAAAAAATTCAGATTATTTTAAACATCAAAAAATGGAAGAAGAGATTATTAAAATATTAAATAAAGTATCCATGCAAAACAAGGTTATTTTAATTTTTGAGGATATACATTGGATGGATCTAAAAAGCTTATCTTTGTTAGCGCATGTTTTGCTTTATTATGAAAAAAATAATATATTTTTTTTATTTACCTGCAGCAATGAAGAAGAAAAAAAAATTAATAATTTTTTATCTTTAATGCTTAGATACAATAAGCTTTTGAAAATATCGATAGAAAGGTTTAACAAAAATGATACAACGATCTTTATAAGAAATGCTTTACCAAATTACAAATTATCAGATAAAATTTGTTCTAAAGTTTTTCAAGAAACTGAAGGTCTTCCCCTTTTTATAGTTGAAGTTATAGAAGCAATAAAAGATGAAAAAAAAGTTAAGATAATTTTTTCTCATAAAATACAAGATATTCTTGAAAGTAGATTTTTTAAAATATCAGAAGAAGAAAAAAATATTTTAAATATCATTTCGCTCTTCTTTGATGGAGTTAATTTAAAATTACTTAATAAAATAACCGGAGAGCAAGAACTTAAAATAATGAATGTGATAGAAGATTTAGAAAATAAATTTCTTATAAAAGAAATAGATTCTCCTCAAGGGGTTATTTTTAAATTTACACATCAAAAGTTAAGAGAATTTGTTTATTTAAAACAACCGTTAATAAAAAGAAAAGTATTACATAATAGAATAGGTTTAATTATAAAAGATTCTCTAAAAAATAAAAAAAATATTGACATTCAAATATATTCTTCTTTGATTTATCATTTTGAAAATGCAGGGAATATTGTACTTGCTTTAAAATATAGTATTAAATATATGGAATTTTATCTCGATTTTACACATGAATTGTTTCCAACAATAAATAAAATAAAGATAAAAATGAGCCAAGAGGTGTTTTTTAAAAAAAGAGAAATTACAAAATATTTTGAAAAAATTAATAAATTGCTTAAAATAGGCGAAAAAAGATATGGTTTAATTAAAGATATTCTTAAATTTAAAGTTTATTATTATCATATAGTAGGAAGATATTACATTAGAGAAGGTTTTTATGATAAAGGTATAGAATGCATTTATAGTATGATAGGAAATGCCGAGACAATTAATGATTACAAATATATTTTAAAAGGATTTAGACAAATAATTTATTATTGCATTCAAGTACATAATTGTGAATTAATGAAAAAATATATAGAAAAGGGTTTATTAATAGCAAATAAACATCACTACCAAGATGAAACAGCATTTTTCCTGAGGCTAAAAGGATTGAATAAAATTATGATTGCAGAATATGAAGAAGCCAAAAAATATTTGAATAGATCAATTGAAATACTTCAACAATTAAGCCACGGTAAAATTAAATATTTATTAAATATTGCTGGGGCTTATAGTTATCTTGGAGATATAAAAAGGTGCAATATGAAGCCTTCTGACTCTTTATTTTATTATAAAAAAGCTGTAGCAATTTGCAAAAACAAAAATTTAAATAAAAATTTAGCTCTAATTTATACTAAAATGGGAAAAGCTTATTTTGATATGGGTAATTATAATAAAGCAAAAGATTATTTTGAAGAAGCGATTTTTCTATATGCTAAATTTAACTCGTTTTGGGGTCGATCTATATCAAATGGATATCTATCTTTAATATATATTAAAGAAGGTAAATATTTAAAAGCTTATAATCTATTGAAGTT
>NZ_PFKO01000162.1:0-963 GCF_002784285.1 Candidatus Infernicultor aquiphilus | reverse complement strand
ACAGATCTTTCTAGTAAATTCGTCATTAATTATCAATTGCTTTCAGCTTCATACTTTAAGGATTTGTAATGTGTACATATTTTATCATATTTTTTTAAGGGGTGCTTGAAAAAAGCATTGCCAATTACAAGGCCATCTATGCCTGCCCTTAATGCATCTAGCGCTGTAGCTTCATTGATACCACCATCAATAATCATGGTTATTTTATAACCATTTTTTTGAATTATTTCACGTAAGGCACAAACTTTTTGCAAGGTTTCAGGAATAAATTTCTGCCCGCCAAAACCAGGATTAACAGACATGAATAGAACGTGATCAACAAAGGGTAAAATGCCTTCTAAAGCGCAAATACTTGTTCCAGGATTAATCACGACCCCAGCTTTTTTGTTGTGTGACTTAACTTCCATAATATTTTTATGGATATGCGGGTTGTTTTCAATATGAAAAGACAGCGCATCAGCGCCAGCTTTTACAAAGGGTTCAATATATTGCGCTGCGTTTTCTACCATTAAATGCACATCTAAATATAATTTTGTCTTTTGACGGATCTGCGCCAAAATCATAGGCCCAAAAGTAAGGTTTGGCACAAAATGTCCATCCATAACATCAAAATGAAGCCAATCTATGCCTGAATTGTTTAAATTTTCTATCTCTTCCCCTAAATTTAAAAAATCAGCTGATAAAAGGGAGGGCGCAATGATTGGTCGTTTTATCATGATATTTTGCAATAAAATAGGTGTATATATTCATAATATCAAGAAATGCGTATATCATATAGTGAAATTTCTAAATACTTATTTTTTATTCACAATATCTGCTTATAGTTTTATAGATATTTAAATAATTGAATTTTTCATCAAAATTGCGTAGTCTAAAAACAAAAATACATTAAGGATGATATATGAATTTAGATAAAATTCCAGTTGGTGAAAATGCACCATGGGACGTAAACGTTGTAATTGA
>NZ_PFKO01000226.1:8814-10185 GCF_002784285.1 Candidatus Infernicultor aquiphilus | reverse complement strand
CTAAAATAAATACCTATGATCTTATAAATCAAGGAAAAATAATAATTACCAAAGACGCTTTACAGCGAATAGAGGGGGTGTTAATATAAAATGCCTTCAAATAGAGATATTATATTACAACCAGTAATTTCAGAAAAAAGCGTGAGATTAAAAGAGCAAAATAAATATGTATTTAAAGTAGATTGGAATGCTAATAGTACTGAAATTGGAAAATCTATTGAAGAAAGATTTAAAACTAAAGTTGTAAAAGTAAATATTATAAAGATGCCAGGTAAAAAGAAGAGCTTAGGAAGATATTCTGGCAAAACTGCACATTGGAAGAAAGCAATAGTTACCTTAAAAAAGGGTGAAAAAATTAAAGAATTGGAAAATATTTAGATCTTAAAAATATTTTTTAAGAAAGGTGTAGATTAAAATGGCAGAGATTAAAAAATATAAACCTACTTCTCCCGGGAGAAGATTTATGACCGTTTCTACTTTTGATGAAATAACTACTGATAAGCCAAATAAATCTTTAACCGTAGGTCTTAAAAAAAATGGTGGAAGAAATAATCGAGGTAGACTTACGGTACGACATCAAGGTGGAGGGAGTAAGAGAAAATACAGAATAATTGATTTTAGAAGAAAGAAATCAGAAATTCCAGCCAAAGTGTCTAGTATTGAATACGATCCTAATCGTTCAGCGAGGATTGCTTTGCTTAAATATTATGATGGAGAAAAGGCCTATATCTTGTGTCCAGAAAAATTAAAGGTAGGAGATATAATTATATCTGGAAAAGAAGCAGACATAAAGGTGGGAAATACGAAATTCTTAAAAGACATTCCTACCGGTACCTTAATTCATAATATAGAATTAAACCCAGGGCAAGGTGGTAAATTAGTTCGTTCAGCTGGAGTAGTGGCTCAGCTTATGGCTAAAGAAGGAAAATATGCCCACATCAGATTGCCTTCTGGAGAGGTAAGATTAATAAATTTAGAGTGTAAAGCTAGCATTGGGCAAATTGGTAATCTCGCTCATGGAAATTTATCTATTGGTAAAGCAGGTAAAAGCAGATGGTTAGGGATAAGACCAACCGTGAGAGGTGTAGCTATGAATCCTATTGATCATCCAATGGGAGGAGGAGAAGGAAAGAGCTCAGGGGGTAGACATCCATGTTCTCCAACTGGTGTACTTTCCAAAGGATATCGTACTAGAAAAAAGAACAAACTTTCTGATAAATATATTGTTAAAAGAAGAACAAAAAAATAGTTAATAAGGGAGGCAATTATTATAAATGTCTAGATCTTTAAAAAAAGGACCTTATATAGATGAAAAATTATTAAATAAAATTAAAGAATTAAATCGGAAGAGAATAAAATCAATAATTAAAA
>NZ_PFKO01000226.1:0-8723 GCF_002784285.1 Candidatus Infernicultor aquiphilus | reverse complement strand
AGAAAATATGGTAGGCCATAAATTAGGAGAATTTTCTCCTACCAGAATTTTTAGAGGGCATAGTGCTCATACAGAAAGATCAACTGCATTAAAGTAGATGTAGATAATAATATTAAGTCATAAAAATTTTCTAAATATATTTTATGTTTTAAAATAAGGTAAAATAATTTTATTTTAATTTATAAAAATTATAAAATAATAAATTATTAATCTTTGAAAAACAAATAAAATTGAATTAGGAGGAAAGTAATGAGTATAAAAGCAATAGGAAAATATTTACCCATATCTGCTCGGAAAGGAAGACAGGCTGTAGATATTATTCGGGGTAAAAATGCTAATGAAGCTCTCTTAGCTATAAAGTTTCTTCCTAACCGTTCAGCTAAAATGGTATATAATGTTTTAAAATCTGCAATTTATAATGCGCAAAATAATAAGGATATAAAAGTAGAAGATTTATATGTATCCGAAGCCTTTGTTAATGAAGGACCAACGATGAAAAGATTTAAACCAAGGGCAATGGGAAGAGCAAGTAGAATAAGAAAAAGGAGTAGCCATATTACCATTATAGTTGATAATAAAGGGGAGGGGAAATAATTGGGACAAAAAGTACATCCAAAAGGGTTAAGAATTGGAATTATAAAAAGTTGGGATGTTAAATGGTTTGCTAAAAAAGGATATGCAAAAAATATTTACGAGGATTATATAATAAGAAGGTATATTAAAAATCGTTTAAAACATGCCGGGATCTCTTGGATAGAAATTGAACGTATAGCTAATCGAATAAGAGTAACTATTAATTGTTCAAGACCAGGTATTGTGATAGGTAGAAAAGGAGCAGAGGTTACTAAATTAAAAGAAGAGATGTCTAAATTTATAAAAGGTGATTTACAAATTAAAATTATGGAGGTAAAAACACCCGAATTAGATGCTCAATTAGTTGCCGAGAATATTGCCGAACAATTAGAAAGAAAAAGTTCTTCTAAAAGAGCAATGAAACAAGCAACCAGTCGATCTATGAAAATGGGTGCGGAAGGAATAAAGATATCTTGTTCAGGTAGAATAGGTGGGGCTGAAATTGCAAGAACAGAGTGGCATCTAGAGGGAAGACTACCTCTTCATACTTTACGAGCAGATATAGATTATGGTTTTGCTGAAGCTAATACAACTTATGGCAAAATAGGCGTTAAGGCATGGATTTTTCGCGGGGAAGTGCTTCCTATAAAAGACAAAGAAAAAATTAGCCTAAAACCAGGGACCAAGGTTTTAACTAGTGAGAAGGCAGAAGAATCAAGTGGAGAAGGAGTACGGAAAGATGTTACAACCAACTAGGACAAAATATCGCAAAACACAAAGGGGAAGAATGAAAGGATGCGCTAATAAAGGAAATTATCTTGCTTTTGGTGATTTTGGTTTACAGGCGTTAGAGAGTCATTGGATAACCAGTGCTCAGATAGAAGCAGCAAGAGTTGCCATTACCCATGCTATGAAAAGGGGTGGAAAGGTTTGGGTAAGAATATTTCCTGATAAATCAGTGACTAAAAAACCAGCAGAAACTAGAATGGGTAAAGGAAAAGGAGCACCAGATCATTGGGTAGCAGTAGTAAAATCTGGAAGGATTTTATTTGAATTAGGAGGAGGAGTTGAAGAAAATTTAGCTAAAGAAGCAATACGTTTAGCTGCCCATAAATTACCAATTAAAACTCGTTTTCTTTCCAGAAAAGAACAGGTGGTGGGATAAATGAAATCAAGTGAATTAAGAGATTTGTCAATAGAAGAACTGCAAAAGAAATTAATCGATTTTAAAGATGAATTATTTAGTCTGAGATTTCAAGTTGTTACCGGACAATTAGGTAATCCTATGAGAATAAAGGAAGTAAGACATAATTTTGCAAGAGTAAAGACCATTTTAAAAGAAATTGAGTTGCAAAAAAAAGATCAGATTGAGTTAAAAGGAGAGCCAAATGCAGACCGAAAGAAAAATTAAAACAAAAATAGGCAAAGTTATAAGTAATAAGATGGAAAAGAGTGTGGTGGTAAGGGTTGAATACTTGGTTTCGCATCTTATTTACAAAAAAAGGATAAAGAAGTCAAATAAATTTATGGCACATGATGAAAAAAATGTATGTAATATTGGTGATAAAGTAAAGATTGCTGAAACACGTCCCTTAAGTAAAAGAAAAAGGTGGAAAATAACAGAGATATTAGAAAAATCGAAATAAAATAATTTAGACCATATAAAATGATAAAGAGAGAAGGTAGCTAAGATGATACAGATGCAAACTCGTTTATTTGTAGCAGATAATTCAGGTGCAAAAGAAATAATGTGTATAAAAGTTTTAGGTGGTTCTCGCCGAAGATATGCTAGAATAGGAGACATTATTGTTGCCTCAGTAAAGGAGGCAGCAGTGGGAGGAACATGTAAAAAGGGTGAAGTTGTAAAAGCAGTTATTGTGAGAACAAAGAAAGAACTTGGTCGTGTGGATGGTTCTTATATTAGATTTGATGATAATGCAGCAGTAGTTATTAATGATCAGAATGAGCCGGTAGGTACTAGAATATTTGGACCAGTTGCCCGGGAATTAAGAAATAAAAATTTTATGAAGATAATCTCATTAGCTTCTGAAGTAGTATAAAGTAAAGGGAGGGATAGTGATTTGATGAATAATAAAATGAGTTTTAAAAAAGGTGATTATGTGTTGGTTATTAGTGGAGATGATAAAGGGAAAAAAGGTAAAATTGTTAGTATTTTCCCTAAAAAAATGCAAGTAATAGTTGAAAGTGTTAATTTTTTAAAAAAGCACACTAAACCTACCCAAAATGTTCCCCAAGGGGGAGTAATTAAGCAAGAAGGTGCGTTACATATTTCTAATATCAAATTAATTTGTAATAAATGTAATAAACCTACTACTGTAAAAAGAGAAAAAATTAAAGAGGGCAAAAGAGTAAGAGTGTGTAAAAAGTGCAAAGAAATAATAGATAAGGTTTAGGAGGTTAAATTATGCCCCGATTAAAAGATAAATACTTTAAACAAGTTGTTCCAGAGATGATGAATAAATTTAAATATAAGAATGTAATGGCGGTGCCCAGAATAAGGAAGGTAGTAATAAATATAGGTTTAGGGAGTGCCATTAAAGACTCAAAAATTATGGATGAAGCAGCAAAAGAATTAGCGATTATAAGCGGTCAAAAGCCTATTATTACTCGCGCAAAAAAATCTATATCTAACTTCGGAGTTAGAAAAGATATGCCGGTAGGCTGTAAAGTAACTTTGCATCATAATAGAATGTATGAATTTTTAGATAAATTTATTAATGTAGCTCTCGCCAGGATTCGAGATTTTAGAGGTACCCCTTCAGATTCTTTTGATGGAAGGGGGAATTATACTATAGGGGTAAAGGAGCAGTTAATTTTTCCTGAGATAGATTTTGATCAAGTAACTAATACTTTAGGAATGAATATTACTATTGTAACTAGTGCATTAAACGATGAAGAAGGAAAAGTTCTTTTAGAGTTAATGGGTATGCCTTTTAAAAAGTGATTTATATCGCGTATCGCGTTTTAGCGGATAGCGTTTAGCGTATAGTATAATATTTTAGTATCCAGTATCGAGTATTGAGTATTGAGTAAAGATTACGTAATTTTTCGAAATACAATTCACAAGATACGAGATACGAGATATGAGTATGTTAATTTTGTGCTAAAAGGGAGGAAATAGTGTGGCTAAAAAAGCCTTAATAGAAAAGTCAAAAAAAGAACCAAAGTATAAAGTAAGGAAATATTCCCGCTGTAGTATTTGTGGAAGACCTCGAGGATATATGAGAAAATTTGACATATGTAGAATATGCTTTAGAATGATGGCTCATAATGGTGAATTGCCAGGGGTAACTAAATCAAGCTGGTAAAAGGCATATTTATCGAAGTTTATTATAATTTAATAGAGTCAAAAGAGAGGAGGATTATATATGAGTGTTGTTTCAGATCCTATTGCTGATATGTTAACTCGAATAAGAAATGCCAATAAGATGCGGCATAATTCTTTAACTATACCAGCATCAAAGCTAAAATTAGAAATTACTCGTGTATTAAAAGATGAAGGTTTTATTAGAAACTATAAATATAAAGAGGATAATAAACAGGGTCAATTGATCATTTATTTAAAATATATTAATAAAGAAAAAACTATTAATAATCTTAAAAGAATCAGCAAACCTGGGTTGAAAGTCTATGCCAAAAAAGATGAAATACCAAGAGTATTAGGCGGTTTAGGAATTGTTATTTTATCGACTTCTAGGGGGATTATGACTGGCAAAGAAGCTTTACAACGTCATCTTGGTGGAGAAGTAATCTGTTATATTTGGTAAATATATCACACATAAGAAATACGATATACGCGATACGCAATACGAAAATGGGAGGTTTTATATGTCCAGGATAGGGAAGATGCCTATAACTATTCCTAAAGGAGTAAAGGTTGAAGTAAATAATAATAAGATAAAGGTATCTGGAGAAAAAGGTACTTTGGAGAGAATTTTTCATTCAGATATCCCCATAAAGATAGAAGAAAATAAGATTTATGTTTCCAGAATTTCGGAAAGTAAATTTCATCGTGCTTTACATGGATTAACTCGAAGTTTAATAAATAATATGGTAAAAGGCGTATCTTTAGGTTTTGAGAAAGTTTTGGAGATACAGGGAGTGGGTTATCGAGCTACCCTTGAAAGTGGTAAAATGGTGATTCAGATAGGTTATTCTCACCCTATTAAAGTTGAACCACCTGAAGGAATTGAATTTGAAGTGGAGAAACAAAAGATAATTAAAATAAGGGGAATTGACAAACAATTAGTTGGTGAAACTGCAGCAAAAATAAGAATATTACGAAAACCAGAACCTTATAAAGGAAAAGGAATAAGATATATTGATGAAGTAGTAAGAAGAAAAATAGGCAAAACTGGTGCGAAGTAATAAAATAATAATATAGATAAATTCCGAAGAGAGGAGTGCTACTATGGGTGATATAAATAGAAGATTAGCTAGGATTAAAAGGCATAAAAGAGTACGAAAAAATATATTCGGTACTAACAAAAAACCACGATTATGTATTTTTAGAAGCTCAAGACATATTTATGCACAAGTAATTGATGATGAGAAGGGTATATCTTTAGTTTCATCATCTACCCTTGATCCAGAAATAAAAGAAAAAGTAAAATATCACGGAAATATAAAAGCAGCTGAAATGCTTGGTGATTTATTAGCTAAAAAGTTAAAAGAGAAAGGTATAAAAGAGGTAGTGTTTGATCGAGGAGGTTACCTTTATCATGGCAGAGTAAAAGCTGTTGCAGAGAGCACTAGAAAAGGTAATATACAGTTTTAATTGATTATATATTTGGGTAAATATTTTATTAATTTCAAAAATTTAGATATAATTGTGTTTCAAAAAAATAATTTGAAACCAAGAGGATATAAATGAAAGAAAGAGAAAAATACAAAGCAAATAAAATTGGGGAGGGGGTGAATAGGTGTTAAAAATAGATCCTAAAGGTTTAGAATTAAATGAAACAGTTATTTTCGTAAATAGAGTAAGCAAAGTCGTAAAAGGTGGAAGGAGATTTGGTTTCTCGGCAATGGTTGTAGTAGGAAATGGTGAAGGGATTATAGGTACAGGTTATGGAAAAGCCAAAGATGTATCTGAGGCAATTAAAAAAGGAGTCGCGAGGGCGAAGAAGAGTTTAATAAAAGTAATAATTAAAAAAGGAACTATTCCTTATGCAATTACAGGACGATTTGGAGCTGCTCAGGTTTTTATGAAACCAGCCTCTCCTGGGACTGGAGTAATCGCTGGTGGCTCTGTTCGAGCAATATTAGAAGCAGCAGGATATCAAGATATTTTAACTAAGTCCTTAGGAAGTGACAATAATTTAAATATTACCAAAGCTACTATGAACGGTCTTATAAATTTAAAGAATGCTAAAGATATAGCAAAATTAAGGGGAAAAAGTGTGGTGGAAATGTATAGCCAACCATTACAACCAAGGGAGGTAACCAGTAATGAGGTTAAATAAATTATTTCCTGCTCCTAAATCGATTAAAAAACGTAAAAGAGTAGGTAGAGGTTGCAGTTCAGGTCATGGTTTTACTTCGGGGCGGGGGTCAAAAGGACAAAATGCTCGTGCAGGGGGCGGAGTCAAAGCCAATTTTGAAGGAGGCCAGATGCCTTTATATAGAAGAATACCTAAAAGAGGTTTTAATAATGTATTTAAAAAGGACTATAGTATTGTAAATATAGAAAAATTAAATATGTTTAATGATGGCGATATAGTTAGTTCGAAAGAATTGATTAGTAAGGGAGTTATAAAAAAAGTGGTGGATGGAATAAAGATATTAGCTAAAGGTAGTCTAACTAAGAAATTAACCATTAAGGCAAATAAATTTAGCCAGAAGGCGGTAAGGGAGATTGAGTCAGCTGGTGGGAAGATTGAGGTGGTATAATTGTTAGAGACTTTACGTAATTTATTTAAGATTCCTGATTTAAAGAAAAGATTATATTTTACTTTAGGAATGTTAGTGGTAGTCAGATTAGGTAGCCATTTACCATTGCCTGGTGTAAATAAAGAAGCATTAACTAATTTATTTGCTCAAGGAGGGATATTAGGATTTTTTGACCTTTTTGCTGGAGGAGCATTAAGTCGTTTTTCCGTTTTTGCTTTAGGGATAATGCCTTATATTAATGCTTCTATTATTATGCAACTTTTAACTGCGGTTGTTCCTACTTTAGAGCAATGGGCTAAAGAAGGAGAAGAAGGAAGGGATAAAATCACTAAAATTACGCGTTATTCTACAGTATTTTTGGCTATTGTCCAGGCCTTTGGAATAAGTGTTTGGCTACAAAACATGGGTGTATTGATGATTTCAGGATTTAGTTTCAGATTCTTATTGTTAATCACACTTACAGCTGGAACTTGTTTTTTAATGTGGTTAGGTGAACAAATTACTGATTTTGGCATTGGTAATGGTATTTCTATAATTATTTTTGCTGGAATTATTGCGCAAATTCCTTCTCAACTTACTCAAACTATTAAACTTTTACAAGTTGGAGAAATTAATATTATAGCATTATTGAGTTTAATTATAATTGGTATTATTGTGGTTGGAGGAGTTATTGCTATCCAACAAGGGCAGAGAAGGATACCGGTTCAATATGCAAAGAGAGTGATAGGACGTAAAATGTATGGTGGTCAAAGTACTCATATTCCTTTACGAGTAAATCAAGCTGGAGTTATTCCGATAATATTTGCTTCTGCATTTTTACTCTTTCCTGCTACCATTGCTCAATTTTTTCAGAATATAACTTTTATGAAGAGTATGGCTGCGGCTCTTTCACCAGGACAACCATTATATTTAGTTTTATATTCTATATTAATAATATTATCTACTTTCTTTTATACAGCAATTACCTTTAACCCCATCAATTTAGCAGATAATATGAAAAAATATGGAGGTTTTATACCCGGAATAAGACCAGGTAAAAATACCTCTGTTTTTATCGATCATATAATGACTCGAATTACCTTAAGTGGTGCAATATTTTTAACTATAATTGCTATTCTACCTAATATTTTAATAGAAATTACTGGTATTACAACTTTTTATTTTGGAGGAACATCTATATTGATTATGGTAGGAGTTGCTTTAGAGACTATTCAACAAATTGAATCACAATTATTAATGAGACATTATGAAGGATTTATTAAGAAATAAATCTATGGAATAAAAATATTTTAAGTAAAAAATAATATTTGGCATTAGAAGAAAGGCAATCTATAATGAGATTAATTTTGTTAGGACCTCCAGGAGGGGGAAAAGGTACAGTAGCAAAAAAGTTGCAAAAAGAATTTAATATACCAGTTATTTCAACAGGAGTAATCTTAAGAGAAGCGATAGATAAAAAGACTAAATTAGGAAAAGAAGTAATAAATATTATAAACAGAGGAGGATTAGTGCCAGATAATATTATTTTAGAGATAATAAAAGAAAGAATAAAACAAGAAGATTGTAAAAATGGCTATATCTTTGATGGGTTTCCTCGAAATATTGAACAAGCCAATTCATTAAAGAAATTAAATAAAGAACTTAACCAGCATATCGATTATGTATTTTATTTTGAAATACCCTTCTCTGAAATAATTAAAAGATTATCTAATCGCCGAGTATGTAAAAAATGTGGTACTAATTATAATTTATTATTTAATCCTCCTCAAAAGGATAATATTTGTGATATTTGCGGAGGAGAGTTATATCAAAGAGATGATGATAAAGGAGAGACTATAAAAAATAGATTAAAAGTATTTAATGATCAAACTTTATCTTTAATAAAATATTATGAAGAAAAAAAATTATTAACTGTAATAGATGCTGATTTAAGTGAAAATGCTTTTTTAGAAATAAAAAAGGTTTTAGAAAAAGGAACGTCCTGATAAAAAGTAAATGGTTATTTTAAAATCTCTTGAAGAAATTAATTATATAAGAAAGAGTTGTAAATTGGCAGCAAGCACTTTAAACAAATTATTAGAAAATATAAAAGAAGGAATCACCACTTTAGAGTTAGATAGAATTGCTGAGGATTATATAGTAAAACACGGAGCAAAGCCGGCATTTAAAGGTTACGGAACAGGAAAAAATAAATTTCAACATTCTATATGTGTTTCTATAAACGAAGAAGTAGTTCA
>NZ_PFKO01000284.1:0-33130 GCF_002784285.1 Candidatus Infernicultor aquiphilus | reverse complement strand
TTTAAAATGGAGTAAATTTATTATTATTAAGTTAAGGAGAAAAAAAATGAAAAAGTTTATTATTACTTTACTGTTAATCTGTTTAGGTTTGTCTTTTATTGCTATGGCCGGGGTTGCTAAACAACTGAAATTTGCCTTTATGCCTGGCATTGCTGACCCCTTCTACTTTACCATGGAAAAAGGTGCTAAAGCAAAAGCAGCAGAATTAGGTGTAGAGTTGATTGTGGGAGAATATCCGAAAGCTTGGGGCCCTGAGTACCAGGTACCAATATTAAAAGCCCTGGTCGCTCGAGGAGACATTGATTTACTCTTTACAGCTCCTACTTCTGTAGAGGCCTTAATCCCGGTTCTGAAAGAAATTTCTGATAGTGGTATTCCAGTTATTACTGTCGATACCTATATCGGTGACGGGGATTATACCAAACCAAGTAATTATAATTTCCCTCTTGCTTTTATTGGGACAGATAATTTCTTGGGTGGAGAGGTAGTTGCTGGTCAATTAGCCCTATTACTTGGTGGAAAAGGAAAAGTATTTTTAGAAAATACTAATCCGGATGTATCCAGTGTAATGGGTAGAGAATTGGGTTTTAGAGCGGGATTAAAAATATTCCCCGACATGGAGTTAGTAGGAGTAGAATATTGCCTTGATATTCAGGAAACTGCTGTTGCTCAAGTGGGTGCTGCCTTACAGAAAAATCCTGATTTAGCTGGAGTATTTGGAGTTAACGTATTTAGTGCTCAAGGTGCCTACCAGGCTGTGGTTAGTGCTGGATTGGGAGGTGCGGTTAAAATTGCCACCTGGGATGCAACGGAAACCTTAATTGAAGCTTTAAAAAGAAAAGAGTTGAATTTAATTTTAGCTCAGATGCCTGCAGAGATTGGATCTTTAGCTGTAGAGTGGGGTTTCAAACACCTTACCGAAGGGGCAGAAATTCCTAAGAAAGTAATTCCCGGGTTTTTTGTTTTCACTCAAGAAAATGTTAATGATCCTGAAGCACAGCAATATATTTACAAATAACTTTCTTCAAAAACTTGAATATTTTAGCATAAACTAAATAGTGACAGGGAGTATTTTACTCCCTGTCGTATTATTCTATATCCTAAATACTAAAAAGGTATTTTTATGACTGAGCTAAATAATAGTTTTTCGATAAATTCAGAAAAATTCGGTAAAAATAATGTAATTAATATTTTGGGTAGAAACTGGGCTCTTATCTTTCTTATTTTTATGTTAATCCTATTCAGTTTTTTAGGAAAAAATTTTTTTACTCTGAATAATTTTAATAATATTGTTTTAGGAGTAAGTTCTCTTCTTTTATTAGCCAGTGGAGAGGCCTTTGTGATTATTAGTGGAGGTATTGATCTTTCCATTGGTTTTGTTATGGGTTTTGTCTGTGTAACTACAGCTATTATTATGCGAGATTTAAATGCAGCAGGTTATTCACCATTTATTTCTATATTAACTGGTTCATTGGTCGGACTTTTATTAGGGCTTATTCCAGGAATGGTTAATGGATTTCTGGTGGCTAAATTAAGAGTACCGCCCTTTATTGCTACCCTTGGTATGTGGGGAATTACTAACGGCTTAGCCTGGAGACTTTGCGAAGGATTTCCTATTGGTTTTATACCTTTACAAGTACGAGACATTGGTAATGCGTATATTGCATATTTTTCTCCTAAAAAGGGTTTTTCCTTTTTTGTAAAACCTGAGCTGACTGAAAGGAAAGACATATTAAGCTTATTAAAAATTATCCCCATACCCATTTTATTAATAACCCTTATCCTGGTTATATTTGCTTTTATTCTATCCCGAACTAAATTCGGACAGCATACCTATGTTATTGGCGGAAAAGTGGATGCTGCTAGAAGAGCAGGGATTAATGTTCCCCTGCATTTGATTAAGATTTATATTATATCTTCATTTTTTGCAGCAACTGCCGGTGTATTATTAGTTTTTAAATTAAATATGGGTGTTCATACTCAATATACTTCTAGTTATGAACTTTTTGCAATTGCAGCAGTGGTTATAGGGGGAGCAAGTCTTACCGGTGGTAAAGGGACAGTCTGGGGTACTGTCATTGGTGTATTATTAATCGGGATTTTAGACAATGGTTTAATGATGATGGGATTGCCTATTTTTTATCGATATATTGCCACTGGATGTATTTTAATTATTGCCGTTTTAATTGATCAGTTCTTCCCAGAGTTGGTGTACAAAGAATGATAAATTACCATAAACCAAAAAAAATAGGGATTAGTATTCTCAGAAGGTGGACTCTAATCTTTCTACTGGGTGAAATTCTATTTTTTGGCCTGGTAGGAACGAATTATATTAGCTTAAATAATTTACAAGATATTCTTGTTGCTTCAACCACGGTTCTTTTATTAGCTACTGGAGAAACTTTTGTTATAATTACCGGAGGAATCGACTTATCTGTCGGATTTATGGTTGGTTTTAGCTCAGTGATATGCGCAAAAGTGATGGTTAATTTAGAAACGGCGGGGTTTTCTCAGGTTGCAGCAATTAGTATAGGTGTATTAGCTGCCCTTTTGTTAGGACTAATTCCTGGATTTATTAATGGTTTTTTGGTAGCAAAATTAAGAGTTCCTTCCTTTATTGCCACTTTTGGTATGTATGGTATTGCTTATGGATTTGCTGAGATTATCTGTAATAATGTACCGGTTCATAATTTGCCTTCCTCTTTGGGAACTTTAGGTCATGGTTATTTATTTTATTGGTTACCGGGGAAGATTTTTAGCTTTCTAAATAAACCCGGAAACCTCACCAGAGATGAACTAAAGCATTTAATAGTAATTATTCCTAATGTAGTAGTCATTACTTTTATATTTATTGCTATTTTTGCCTTTATTCTGGCTAAAACTAAATTTGGGCAGCATACCTATGCCATTGGGGGGAATATTAATGCAGCGGAAAGGGCAGGAGTTAATGTAAAAACCCATTTAATTAAAGTTTATATGATTTCTTCATTTTTTGCTTCTCTTGCTGGGGTTATGTATGTATTGCAATATATTACTGGTAGGGCACCAGCAGGTAGTGCTCGTTTATTAGATGCCATAACCGCAGTAGTAATTGGTGGAGCTAGCCTATACGGTGGCAAAGGAACAATAATAGGTACGGTTATTGGTGCTTTGATCATTAGTGTATTAGAGATAGGCTTAGTTAACCTAAGTATTCCTACTTATAATTTATATATTGCCGTTGCTTGTATACTTATCTTTGCGGTGTTAATTGATCAGTTTTCACCTGAATTAATACAAAAAGAAGAGGAGATTTAATAAGGAGGTTATGATGGAACCTTTATTGGAAGTAAAAAATATTACCAAAAAATTTGGTGGTTTAACTGCAGTTGATAATGTCAGTATGCAGATATTTCCTGGAGAAGTTATTGGTATTTTGGGCGATAATGGGGCAGGTAAATCTACTTTAATTAAAGTAATCTCTGGTGTATATCATGCTGAAGCAGGTCAGATATTTTATGAAGGCCGAAGGATAAAAATTAGCAATCCAACGGAAGCATTAAAAATCGGGATAGAAACTATCTATCAAGATTTAGCTTTGGCTGAAAATATGAACGTTTATTCTAACATCTTTTTAGGTCGAGAAAAATTAAAGAAATTTTTGGGTTTAGTAGACGTGCTGGATCATGATTATATGCATAGCGAATCCAAAAAAGTATTAAATCGCTTAGATATCAACATTCCTTCTTTAAAAAATAAGATTAGTACACTTTCTGGAGGAGAACGGCAGGCGGTAGCTATCTCCCGCTCTATTTACTGGAATGCAAAGTTATTGATTATGGATGAACCTACCGCAGCTTTGGGAGTGGCAGAGCAGAAAAAAGTATTAAATTTGGTAAAGACTTTGAGCTCTCAAGGGGTTTCTATCTTTATTATTAGCCATCAGATCCATGATGTATTTTCAGTGGCTACAAGATTGTTAATCATGCGACGAGGTAAGAAAGTAGCAGAAAGGATTACAAAAAAGACCAGTGCTGATGAAGTAGTTGGTTTAATTGTAGGTTCCATACTCGGGGAATATAATTAAAAGATAAGGGAAGGAAATAGAGGTGCATTAAGGAATGGAAAGAACCTTAGTTTTAATAAAACCAGATGCATTTAAAAGAGGCCTGGTGGGAGAAATTATTTCCAGATTTGAAAGGGTAGGGTTAACCTTAGAAGGAATGAAAATATTAAATGCTACTATCGAAATGGTCGAAAAGCACTATCCTGATGATAAAAATTGGATTAGATCTGTGGGTAAGAAGACTATAGATACTTATGAAAAATATAATTTAAATATTATAGAGGATTTAGGTACCAATGATGCCTTAAAAATTGGTCAACTAGTTAGAAAATGGTTAATTCAACATTTAACTTCCGGACCGGTATTGGTTCTTATTTTAAGTGGGAATCATGCTGTGGAAATGGTAAGAAAAATAGTAGGGAATACAGTTCCTCTTTTTGCGGAATTAGGAACCATAAGAGGTGATTTTTCAATAGATTCACCTGACCTTTCTGCTCGAGAAAAAAGAGTTTTACAAAATTTGGTTCACGCTTCGGAAACAGTCGAGGAGGCAAAGAGAGAAATCTCTCTTTGGTTTGCTAATTATAGTTAGTAGAGATATCAATTAGAATATATTCAACACATTTTTAAATGGATCTAACCTTAGGGGAGGGGTACGAATTATCGTACCCCTTTTATCTTTTAGACCAAAAGTCTTTATCAAACCGAATTGGAAATGATTTTTATTTTAAAATACCGATTTAATTGTAACTTTTCGCAGTTTTCAGTTATAATAAAGGTTAAAGAAAATAATATTTATTCTAAATTATATTAATTTTAACCGGATGGTCTTTTAAAGTGGACAAAATTAGCACTAAAAAAATATATAAAAAAATATTTAAAAGGATTTTAACTTCAGATATTTTAGGTAATATTTCTTTAGAGAAAGGGCTGGTTAAAAAATATATTGAAAGCCCCTTATTTTTAAAAAAATTATCATCCCTAATAGAAAAAAAAGACTATAGTTGTAAAGCAGTATATTCTTTAGGTCAGGATATCCTGGTAGGTATAGATAAAAAACATAACCCTAATAATTGGCTTTATCAAGTATACCAATTTACCCTATCTCAATCTTTTCCTGAAGCAGTAGGACTATTTAATAAATATATCTCGGATAATTGCCAAAAAAGTTTCTGGCTCTATTTAAAATTATTAAGAGTGATTTCAGAGTTTCAAAAGTCATCTGATGATTCTACTTTTCAAAGTAAATACCCCCTTAATTTTTTAACTTCTGAAGAAAAAAGTAAATTAGAAAATCCTATCGAATACAAAAGGTTTCTAAAAGCATTTAATTCCGAATATATTTATGAGATGATGAAATTAAGCCAGGAAGTCTTAAAATATAATACCCTTGACCATATTTGTGGAGTTAATTGGATGGCTTTATTTATAGGTAGACAATTATATGATTTGGGTCTTCCGGTTAATTTGGATAGGGTTTCGGGAGCAGCAGTAGGGCATGATATAGGAAAATACGGATGTAAAGGCATAGAGGCGGAAAGGACTCCCTATTTACATTATTATTATACCGATAGGTGGTTTAAAAAACATAATATCTCTTATATTGGGCATATTGCAGTTAATCATTCTGTTTGGGATTTAGAATTAGAAAATTTACCTTTAGAATCTCTTATTTTAATTTATTCCGATTTTCGGGTAAAAAATGTAGATAATGATCCCAAAAAGGAAATAAGTATCTTTAGTCTTAAAGATTCTTTTCAGATAATTTTAAACAAACTGGACAATGTCAATGAGGAAAAAAGAAAAAGATATTATCGGGTATATGCGAAATTAAAAGATTTTGAAGATTATATCATAAATTTAGGAGTAAAGGTAAGTTTAGAAAATAAAAAAATATATCCGGGTAAAAAAGATAAAAAACCATATTATTCTCTGCTGCATAATCAGGAAGTTATTCAAAGCATAAAATTTCTTTCCATAGAACACAATATAAATTTAATGTATGAACTCCGAGATGAATCTTCTCTTAATTCTCTATTAGAATTAGCCCGAAGCGAAAAAAACTGGAATAATCTACGAGAATATTTACAAATATTTGAAGAATATTCAACTTACTTAACTCAAAAACAGAAGATGATTACTTTGAGGTATTTATACGAACAATTAACTCATCCGGAAGATGAAATAAGAAGAAGAAGTTCAAAACTTATTGGTATATTAATTGCCACTTTTGACGAAGATTACCGCAAAGAAATTCCTTATAAAGTTAGCCTTAAACCCCCAGCTATTACCAGCTTTGATTTGTTGGATAGATATTTAAAATATTTTTTACGACCAGATCATAAAAAACTTCCTCTTCAGCAAGTTCGAATTATTAATAGCACTGATAATATGATTTTATCTTTCTTTTCTAATTGTCGTAAAAATCAGCTAAACAATTATCGAAAAATTATTTTAAAACATTATAAAAAAGACTTATATCTCAATGAAGACATTCAATTATCTTTAATAAAAACCGCCCAGTATATACCTATATCCTCAGATGAAGAATCTTTAAAGGTATTATTTGATTATATTTTAAAAATGTTAAAGAAAAAAGACCATAATCTTAGACTTACTGCCTTGGAAGTGGTAAATAATTTAATATCTCAGCTGGATAAAAAATCTAAATTCCTAAGTAGCTTAAGGAAAATATTTAGTCACAATATATCTTCTTCTGTACTTCCGGCTGAAAATTATTTAAATATAAAGATAGTTAAATTATTAGGTCTGAACAAAACTATGGTAGAAAAGTATACTGAATTTTATCGAAGAGATATGGAAAAGATTCAGTATATATTTTTAAGTAATCTTAAAACTTCAACTAGTTGGATAATTAAAAAGATTCAGATAGAACTTTTATCAGAACATACTTTAAATACTAAACAAGAGGAAATTTATACTGCTTTACATTTTTGTAACATCTTGAAAGTTAGTGGAATTGAAGATATTAGAAATTTAGCTGGGAAGACCTTAGTAAATTTAATGCCCGGTTTATCATTTGAGCAACGAAATGATATTGCTATTGAACTATTACGGGCTTTAGAGATGGAAGACTATCAGTTTACTAAATATATTCCTTATTATTTAGGTCAGCTAATACTATATCTTCCACCTAATGAATTAGAGGAACTCACTGATGATTTAATAGAAAAGATCAAACAATCAGACCCTAAATTAAGCTCATTATTGCTTAGAACTATTGGTATAACTATTGCTAATTATCCTCAATACCGTAAAAGATTTTCAGAAAAAGAAAAATCTTACGAAAATAGACTTGGTAAAATAATTGGTATTCTTCTAAACGGCTTGGTGCATTATAATTTACAAGTCAAACAAGCTGCATTTAGAGTTATTGGTAGGGAAATATTTGGTTCAAAACATCTCAGTTTAGAAGAAAAGAACCATATATTTCAGCTTATTGCTAAAAAAATTCTTACTCTATTGACTCCCGTAAATAGAGAAAACTTGATGTTTTTAATAAATTGTACCGGACTTAATTATATCTATAAATTTATCTCTGATTATAATTTCTGTAAAGGTAGTATAAACCTTAAAGCTCCGGTTAGGATAGCCTTCTTTCCCGGGGCTTTTGACCCGTTTTCTCTAAGCCATAAAGAGATAGTAAAAGCAATAGAAGCCCTTGGTTTTGAAATATATTTAGCCGTTGATGAGTTTTCTTGGTCTAAAAGGACTCAACCCCATCTCTTTAGAAAGAATATAATAAATATTTCTATTGCCGATGAACTTAATGTCTACTTATTTCCTGAAGATTTACCTATTAATATTGCTAATCCCCACGACTTAAAGATTTTAAGGGAAAATTTTCCCCTTTCTGAGGTTTATATTGTAGTAGGCACTGATGTCATCTTAAATGCTTCGGCTTATCAGAAGAATAGAACCGAAAATTCTGTACACACTTTTCCTCATATTGTTTTCGATAGAAGGACCTTACCTTCTGCTAACCATAAAGAAGAAAAAATATTTCAAAAGTCTATTGAAAAAATGGAAAAAGAGGTTATACATCTTAATCTCACTTCTCACTATGAAGAGATAAGTTCAAGTCAAATAAGAACCAATATCGATGAAAATAGAGACATTTTTAAACTTATTGATCCTTTAGCCCAGAAATATATTTACGAAAATAGTTTATATCAGAGAGAACCTCAATATAAAAGGGTGATTCAGACTATCTCTATCGAGGTGCAGATAATTGAAGGTGAAAGTATCACCGCAGATTTAATAGAAAAACTTGGCCAGAAGATATTTTCTCAATACCATCAGAACGATATATCTAAAAAGTTCAATGAGTTTACCCATAAATTGAATCCAAGGATTTTGCTTTTACGTGATGTTGATCATAATGGAATGATATTAGGTTTTTCAGTTTTTCATTGGGTTCGTTCGAGTATTCTTTTCCAGGAATTTAGTAATAACTTGATATCGGAATATATCCGAGAAAATACCTTTGGTCATACCATAGTTATTGATGGTATTTTTACCATAACTGATGCAGAGAATAGATCAGAACTTGAAAATCTTGAGCAGGTTATCCTTGCCGAAACCCTTTCTTTTTGCATAGAGAAAGACTACAATTATGCAATTTTCAGGAATATATTAAATAATTATCCTTCCACTTCTTTAAACGAGAACTTAGAACTTATGGGATTTTATCGTTTACCTTTTAGTGAGAAAGATAATCCGGTATTTGTAGTGAATATGAGCAAACCTTGTATCATCAATCTGGATACAGAGACTATTATAAAAGAACCTTTCGGGCAAAATCTAAATATTAAGAAATCAGTTATTATCTCACGGAAGAAATTACTAAAATCATTAACTACCTTTTATCCTGGGAATATTGTTCTACCCTTTAATATAAATTTAATCAATCAGACTATTGTAAAAAAAATCTGTAAGCTAAATAATGTTCCGACCACTCCTTTAGCTTCTCGAATTCTTGGTAAGTCAATGTGTGTACCTTTTGGTAAGATACTACATAAAATGGTGGTTCCTAATACGGTAACGAAATCTCTCCATACTGAAAAAATATTTGCCCCCAATATGAAAAGTTTTGAGATCGACGCCTTTTCTAACTATATGAGTCTGGAAAATCAGGTTAAGATGATTCATTCATTTGATAGGCCGGTAATCCTTATCGATGATTATTTACACAAAGGCTATAGAATAAAAACTCTGGAACCTCTGTTTAAAAAATATAATATCAAAGTTAAAAAAATAATTGTAGGAGCACTGTCCGGAAGTGGGAAAGAAATAGCTACTATATTAAATAGAGATGTTGATTGGGCTTATTTTATTCCTAATCTCAGCTTATGGTTTAACGAAAGTGAATTGTATCCTTTTATCGGTGGAGATGCCTTGGAAAGAAAAATTAGGTCTCAAGGGAATCTGGTTAGGTCCATCAATTGGATATTGCCTTATACCTTTCCTTCATTTATTAAAAATATCTCTGGAAAAACTATTTATAATTTCTCCGAAGTTTGTATTGAAAATTCTTTAACTATATTAGAGGCTCTAGAAAATGAATATCAAGTAATGCAACAAAGAAAATTAACTCTTGACCATTTAGGAGAGGTAATTATTTATCCTCGATATCCTGACCAGGGAGAAGATATGGATTATAATTTAAATCTTAGTCCTTCTCATTATTTAAGGAATGACCTTGAACTTTTAAGGCGAACCAGAGGAATGGCAGACAGGGAAAGGTAAAGCGGGAAGAAGACAGTATATAGTATCGAGTAGGGGTTCGATTCATCGAACCCGTTTTGGGGCGGATAAATCCGCCCCCTACAGGATAAATGTGAAAATACATAATTTTTGTTTCCTCTCCTCTGGAGGGAGAGGATTAGGGTGAGGGGGAAAAATTAAAGATGTTCTTTTATAAACTAAAAGATAAAATACTAATTTCCCAGTCAAAATACCAGGAACTAGATGAGATATCAGAAGATCAGGCCAGAGAGAATAAAGGCATAATTTATGTGCTGAATCAGATAAACCCTTTAAAATCAAGAAGAAGTTTTAGTATTACCGATCCCTCTCTTATATTTTTAAAAGGAGAGAATATCCATTTATTACAGAAACCAAAAAAGGTTAATTATAATTTGCCTAAATGGATTAAAGAAAGAATAAAAGCCAAAAGAGTGAGTTTACTTAATACCGAATATCCTAATTGGCAAGATGTATTAAATTATGAAGTTCCTTTACGTTGGAAAGTTAATATTGTAGGGTTGGGTGATGTAGGAGGAGTCCTCCTTACTGGTTTGAGATTATTAGGAGGAAGATATATTAAATCTATTGGAATATATGATAAAAATATAAATATTATAAAAAGATGGGAATTAGAAGCAAATCAGATATTTAATCCATTTACCACTCAAAAATATCCAGAAGTTTATGTTTTAAATGAAGAGGAGATTTTCAATGGTGATATGTTGGTATTTTGTGCTACCATAAGGGTGCCTGCTTTGGGAGAAGAACAAGAAGATGTGAGAATGAGACAATTTAAAGAAAATTCTAAGCTAATTTCTGATTATGCCCGAAAAGCTCGGGAAAAGTCGTTTAAAGGAATATTTGCAGTAATATCAGACCCGGTAGATTTATTGTGTAAAGCTACCTTCTTAGCCAGCAATAAAAATAAAAGTGGAAAATTTGATTTTCAAGGATTAGCAGCAGAGCAGATAAGGGGATATGGATTAGGGGTAATGTTTGCTCGAGCAGTATATTACTCTAAACAAAATTCTAAAACTAATAAATATGATCAGGAAGGTAGAGCATTTGGCCCTCATGGTAAAGGCTTAATAATTGCCAACAGTATAAAAAAATATGATGAAAGACTATCGGAGCTGCTTACCGATCAGGCCTTAAAAGCGAATTTAGAAATAAGAAGGATCGGTTTTAAACCTTATGTAGCTCCTGCCTTATCCTCGGGGAGTCTTCCAATTATTGCCACCATCAGTGGTAAGTGGCAATATAGTGCCACCTTTATAGGGGGAGTATTTATGGGAGCGAAAAATAGATTGCATAGATCAGGAACTGAAATTGAAAGATTAGATCTTCCTACTATTTTAGTAGAAAAAATTAAAGCAAGTTATAAAGAGCTGGGCAATATTTTATGAAAAATTCTAAATAGAGGAAATCATTTTATGGAAACTATTTATTTGATTATACCTGGGACAATATCAAATAGTTTTGCTGATATTATCAAAATGGCTACTAAAAATTATCCCTCAGTGATTATCAAAACTATTAAGGACATTCCTGCTGATCTAAGAAATAAAAAGATAATATTTGCTATAGAATTAGATAAGTGTGGATTTAATATTTCTTTATTTGAAATAATTTTAAGATTAAGAGGAAGGGGTAATGATTCTCTTTTAGGTTCAAGGGCAGTAATGATAATCCAGAGTCCCAATGAACTGTTTACTAAAAATATGGCTCAAAAGATAATTTTTTTAGCTAATCAGATGGGATGTAGATTCCCGGGGAATCCAATTGTAGAAGCTACCCGCAATCTTAATAATTTTTTTACCTGGCAAAAGACTTTTGATCTATCTCTTGCCGAGATTTATCAAAAACAATCCAAGGAATTAGTAAGTAAATTAATGATGGAGAATCTAATCTTGATTGATACCCCAAAGATATTAATCCTTCATTCCAGTTCATTTAAGACTTCTAATACTCTTATGCTCTGGGAAATGGTTAAGGATAATCTTACTAGAGGGAATTTAAGAGAACTACATCTAGAAAACGGAACTATTGTAGATTGTAGAGGATGTCTTTATAAGACCTGTATCCATTATAGTGAGGGAAAAAGCTGCTTTTATGGAGGAGTAATTGTAAATGAAATTCTTCCCGCCATAGAAGATGCTGATGGTATAATCTGGTTATGTCCTAATTATAATGATGCTATCTCAGCAAAGCTTATGGCAGTAATAAATAGAATGACGGTACTCTATAAGAGAGTAAAATTTTGGGATAAAACTCTATTTTCTATTATTGTTTCTGGAAACTCAGGAAGTGATTGTGTAGCTGAACAGTTATTAGGGGCCTTAAATATTAACAAGGGGTTTAGACTACCCCCTTATTTTGCCTTAATGGCTACCGCTAATGATCCTGGTGCAATAAAGAAAGTTCAAGGAATAGAAAAAAGAGCAAAGGAATTTGCTGAAAATATAATAAAAGAAATTAAAAAATAAAAGAAAATAGATGGTTTAATAGGATGCAGAATAAAGATATTAAAAATTTTACTTTAGATGAATTAGAAGAAGAATTTAAACCTTTAGGAGAAAGAAAATATAGAGCTACTCAATTATTTTATTGGCTTTATAAAAAAAATGTGGAAAATTTCACAGATATGTCCAATCTACCTATAACATTTAAAAATTTTCTTCAGGATAACTTTCATCTAAGTAATATAAAGTTAGTGAAGTTTACAAAATCGAAAGATCAAACCGAAAAATATTTATTTCAATTAGAAGATGGGAGTTTAATAGAAAGTGTGCTTATATTTTTCCATAAGAGATTGACTGAATGTATATCATCTCAAATTGGTTGTAAATATAACTGCTTGTTTTGTGAAAGTGGTAAAAAAGGTTTGGTTAGAAACCTTTCCATTAGTGAAATTTTAAATCAAGTTTTATTTGTAAAGAGAAAGATAAAGTCTAATCCCCACAATATTGTATTTATGGGAATCGGAGAGCCTTTAGATAATTATGATAATGTTATAAAAGCCATTGATATATTAAATTCTAAGGATGCTTTTAATATGGGAGCAAGAAAAATTACTATTTCTACTTGCGGGATAATACCAGCTATAAAAAGATTACAAGAGCGTAATTGGCAGATAGAATTATCTGTTTCTCTCCATGCCCCGGAGAATAAATTAAGATCTTATCTAATGCCAGTAAATAATAAGTATCCTTTATATGATTTGATAGAAGCTTGTAAGAATTATACCAAAAAAACAAAAAGACAGGTTACTTTTGAATATATTTTAATTAAAGGAGTGAATGATTCGCTGCATTATGCTGATAAATTAGCTAAATTAATTATTGGATTTAATTCTAAAGTAAACTTAATAACTTTTAATCCTGTTCCTCATTCTTCGCTTCAACCATCTGAGGTTATTCAGGTTAAGAACTTTAAAGATAAATTAATGGCCAGTGGAATCCCCACTACCATAAGACAATCAAGGGGTAGTGATATATACGCTGCTTGTGGACAGCTAAAGAGCCTGCATCTAAAATAAGTGCAAAAATATTAATTATTCTATTGCCTAAAGTATTTTTTCTAGAGTTTTTTCTTTCTATTTACTCGATACGCAATACGCAATACGAAAATATTCTTGACTTTATAAGTATATTTGGTATACTTTTAACGAAGATAATTATTAGAAAACGGGCCCATAGCTCAGTTGGTAGAGCAACCGGCTCATAACCGGTCGGTCCCTGGTTCGAGTCCAGGTGGGCCCACCAAAAAACTAATATATTTTTATTAGTAGCAAACCAAGGTAGTAAAAAATTTTATGAAGAAATTTAAAATTGATAAAAGATTAGAGTTTTTAAAAAACCTTACTTCTTATATGTAGAAAGTAAGGTTTTTTTATTTTAAAGTACTCTATTGATCTGAAGAGGGGAGGAATAGTTAATTGATAGAGCAATTTGATATTCTATTAGAATTACAAAAAATAGATAATGATATAAATGAAGAAGAGAAAAAGAAAAGAGAGTTGCCCTCGAGAATAGAAATAATTAATAAAGAAATTCAAGAATTAAAAAATGATCTAAAGAATAAACATGAAAATTATAAAGAATTGCAGCTTAAGTTGAAAAGAAAAGAATTAGATTTATCTGAAAAATCTAACAAGATTAAAAAACATCAGGAAGATTTATACGGAGGTAAGATATCTGATATCAAAGAACTTAAACAATTACAAAGGGTAATAGCTAATTATGAAGAAGAAAAAAATAATATTGAGAACGAACTTTTAAATTTAATGGAAGAAATAGAAGAACTTAATAAATTAGTTAATAAACTTGAGGAAGATTTAAAAGAGAAAGAAAAGTATTTACAAAAGCGTCAACAGGAAATGGAATTATTAGCGGCCAGAATAGAAGAGAGTATGAATTCTTTAAACCTTAAAAGAAAAGAAAGGTTAATTAAATTAACCGATAACCGTCTTCTGAAAGAATATGAACTATTAAAAAAAGAAAAAGGTGGGAAAGCCATTGTCACGGTTAATAGTTCTATATGCCCAGGTTGCTCTCTCGATCTTCCCAGTGATATCATTTATCAATTGAAAAAAGGTCAAATACTAATAACTTGCCCTAATTGTAACCGAATTTTGGTTTGGAAAGGGTAATTCAAGTTAATTGACTTCTTAAAAATAAAATGGTATTTTAAAATAGAAAAAAGAGAATAGTTGATAAATAGTTGATAAGTAGGTCAGGTAATCGCGGAAGAAAAATATTTTCTTCCGAGGAAAGTCCGAGCTCCATAGGGCAGAGTGCTGGGTAATCCCCAGTGAGGGTAACCTCGAGGAAAGTGCTACAGAAAATACACAGCCTAACACTTAAATCTGATACCAGACTTGAGTGTAGGGTAAAGGTGAAAAGGCAGGGTAAGAGCCTACCAGTTGTTAGGTGACTAACAAGCTTAGCAAACCCCACTTGGAGAAAGACCAAATAGGAAGAGGTGTAGCGGCCCGCTTTAATCTTCGGGTAGGTCGCTAGAGATGTAAGGTAACTTACATCCAAGATAGATGATTACCGCCCTTATAATTTAATAAGGGAACAAAACTCGGCTTATGATCTACTTATCAGAATAGAGTAAAAAAAGAGATATAGGAATAGAAAATAATATCCTATATCTCTTTTTTTATTTATTCTTTTTCTTCGAATACTCTCCATAAGTAAATCAATTTTTATAAATAATCCATCTGTCCTACCTAATCCAAAATAATAATTAAAATACTGCTTTCTTTTATGGTTAGAAAAACAAGTTAAAACCGTCGAATTTTCCATATTTTAAAAAAAAATAAAATATTTTTTCAAAAAAAGAGGATTTTTTAAAAAAATGTAGTATACTATAAATAATGGAGTGAAGTGGAGTGAAGTGGAGGATTTAATCTAAAGGAGCATTTATGTTTTTAGGACAATATGAACATACCATTGATGAGAAAGGGCGGTTAATTGTACCGGCAAAATATCGTGAACCTTTAGGTGATAATTTTATTATTACCTATGGTCTTGATGTTTGTCTTTTTGTGTACTCTCTTGAAGAATGGAAAACTCTTGCTGAGAAATTAAAGTCACTTCCCTTGGGACAAAGAGATGCACGAGCATTTAAGAGGATACTATTTTCTCGAGCTACTAATTGTACCATAGATAGTCAAGGTAGAGTAATTATTATGAAATATTTAAGAGAATATGCTCGGATTGATAAAGAAGTTATGATTATTGGGGTGTCAGATAGGATAGAAATCTGGAGTAAAGATATATGGCAAAAATATTTTGATAAGATTGAAGATTCATATGAAGATATTGCGGAAAGGGTATATGAAAAAGAAGAATAATCTATGGTGAATTCTTTTCATAGTCCAGTACTAATAAAAGAAGTTATATATTATTTAAATTGCAAAAAAGAGGGTATTTATATTGATTGTACTTTAGGAGGCGGAGGACATGCTGAATCAATTTTAGAAAAAATATACCCTGATGGTTTGTTGATTGGTATTGATCAGGACATAGAGGCAATCGAAGCAGCAAGTAGAAAATTAAAAAATTATCTGGATAGAGTGAAATTAGTGAAAGATAATTTTAATAATTTAGAAAAGATTTTAAATAACTTAAAAATTAAAAAAGTTAGCGGAATATTTTTTGATTTAGGAGTTTCCTCTCACCAATTAGCAGAAAAGGAGCGGGGATTTAGCTTTAAAGAAGACAGTTATTTAGATATGCGGATGGATTTAACCCAAAAATTTAATGCTGATATTCTGGTTAATAGTTATTCAGAAAAAGATCTGATAGAAATATTCCAGAGATATGGAGAAGAAAGATTTTCTAAAAGAATTGCCCATTTAATAGTCCTAAAGAGGCAAAATAATCCTATAACTACTACCAAACAATTAGCTGATTTGGTGATAAGGGCTCTTCCTAAAACTAAAAAAAAGAGTTGGTGGAGAATTCATCCCGCCACTCGAATTTTTCAGGCGATCAGAATAGAGGTAAATCGAGAACTCGAGTTCTTAGAAAAGGGGTTATATCAAGCTATCCAAGTTTTAGATGATCAAGGAAGGGTAGGTGTTATTTCCTACCATTCTTTAGAGGATAGGATAGTTAAAAATATATTTAAAAAAGCGGAGAAAGAAGGAATAGGACAAAAGGGGTATAACTTAAAAATTATTACTAAAAAACCAATTAGGCCTTCTTTAGAGGAAATAAAGGGAAATCCTAAAGCGAGAAGCGCTAAATTAAGAGTGGCAGAAAAGATAATATCTAATACTATAAATATATAAATAAAATTATCTTTAAAAGGTTTGATTAAGGATTGTAATATGCATATTTCAAAAGGTAAAATCTTAATTTTTAAGGAGGGATAATAGATGACTGATTTAGAAAAATTTAATTTACTGCCTTACTTGCAAAGAAAACTTGACGAATGGTGGAATGGTCTTACGGAAATTGAAAAAAAAACTGTAAAAGATAAAATTAAAGAAGTTTTGGTTTAATTTTTATAATAAAATTGACGATTTAATTTCCTGGTAATAAAAAATTTCGATGAAAAGTGGCGATAAAAAGTGAGAAGTAGTAATAATATTATAATTAGTAGTAATTGTGAATATAAAAATATGTTGGCTATTTATGGATCATTTTTATTTTTAGTATTTTTTATCACTTCCATAATTATTTTTTATATCTCGAATAATATTATATTAACAGAATTAGGATATAAATTAATAGAGTTAGAAAATACTAAGGTAATGTTAGAAGAACAGAATAGGAAGCTTGACTTAAATGTAGAGACTCTTTCTGCACTTGATAGAATTGAAGGAGTTGCTTCTAACCATTTAGGGATGATTAGACCAAAAGAAGTTAAATATATTGTTTTAAACCCTACTCCTCAGGTTAGTTCTCGAGAAGATATTGGAGTAAGCAGTAATAATTATGAAAAAGAAAAGTACTTTTGGGCTAGTCTTAACCTAAATAAATTAGACGACTTGATTTTAGGGCTATTAAAATAATAATACTATAGTTGTAAAAATATATGCAAAAAAAGGTGGGAATTGTTATTGCTTTCCAAAGAAAAAAAAGAACGTCTTACTTTTTTATTCATATTATTTATAATTTTTTATTTTTTATTAATTTATAGATTATATAACATTCAAGTTATTCAAAGTAATAAATTTGAAGAAATTGCCCAACAAGAGCATCTCACTTCTTTTTCTATTGAAGGAGAGCGAGGTAATATTTATGATAGAAATTTAAAGAAGTTAGTTGTTAATGTTGATGTTCAATCCTTATTTGCTATCCCACCTAAAATTAAAAATCCTCAAGAGGCCGCTTTAAAAATATCTTTAATTTTAAATTTAGAAACCAAAGAGGTATTAGATAAATTAAATCAGAAAAGACCTTTTGTATGGATAAAGAGAAAATTAAATGAAACAGAAGTTGAAGAGATTAAAAAATTAAATTTAGAGGGATTAGATTTTTTAAAGGAGAGCAAAAGATTTTATCCTCAAAAATATTTAGCTTCTAATTTAATGGGATTTGTAGGGATAGATAATCAAGGTTTGGAAGGTTTGGAGTCATTTTTTGATCAGGAATTAAAAGGATTACCTGGTTTAGTAGTTTTAGAAAGAGATGCTTCGGGAGGGGAAATACCACTTAGCATTAAAGAACTAAATACTCATCGGGACGGAAATTCTATTGTTTTAACTATTGATGAAGTTATACAGTATATTACTGAAGAAGCTCTAGATAAAGCTTTTCAGAAATACAAAGCTAAAGCCGGAGTTGCTATTGTAGTAGAACCAAAAACTGGCGAAGTTTTGGCAATAGCAGTAAGACCTTCTTATGATCCAAATTATTTTAATAAATATGCTCTCGATTCTTGGAAGGACCTGGCCATAACTAATACCTATGAGCCGGGATCAACCTTTAAAATCGTTACTATAGCTACCGCATTGGAAGAAGGAGTAGTTAAATTAGATGATCAGTTTTATTGTAAAGGGTGGATAAATTATAATGGACATATTTTTCACGATATACACCAACATGGCTCACAAAATCTTACCGATATAGTAAAGAATTCTTGTAATGTAGGTATAATTCAAGTTGGAATAAGGTTAGAAAAAAAGGTTTTTGAAACATCTATTAGAAGATTCGGATTTGGAACGTTAACCGAAATAAATTTACCTGGTGAAGCAAATGGATTAATAAGAAGTTCTAAAGATTGGTCAAAAATATCTTTAGCCTCTATATCTATAGGGCAGGAAATTTCAATAACTCCTATCCAATTAATAATGGCTGTATCAGCTATAGCTAATCGAGGGACTTTGATGAAACCGTTGATAGTAAAGGAAATTTTAGATTCTAATCAAAATAGCGTTAAAGTATTTAAGCCCAAGCCAGTGCGGCAAGTAGTATCAGTTGAAACAGCTTTAACTATGACTAAAATATTAGAACAAGTAGTGATTAATGGAACTGGCATGGAGGCAAAACTTGATGAATACCAGGTTGCCGGGAAGACTGGAACTGGTCAAATATTTGATTTTGCTACTGGTAAATACTCTAATAGTGCTTATACTTCATTATTTGTAGGTTATGTACCAGCTGAAAATCCCAAAATATCTATTTTAATTTTATTAGATCAACCTAAAGGTAGTTATTACGGGGGAACGGTGGCTGCTCCGGTATTTAAAGAAATTGCTTCCAAAGTCCTCCCTTATTTATCAATTCCACCCAATCAATAGCGTATAGCGTTGAGAAATAAGTATATAATAATATGTAGGGGCAGATCTTGTATCTGCCTGTTACAAGGTTAGTATAACAATTGAAACACTATACGCAATACGATATACTATATACGAATCAGGGAAATTAGAGGTAATTTATGCTATGAAGTTAAGCGAACTGATAACTAACTTAGAAGTTAAGGAAGTTTTTGGCGATTTAAATTTAGATATTAAAGGAATTTACTATGACTCTCGAAAAATAAAGAGAGATTTTTTATTTATATGCATAAGAGGTTTTACTTTCGATGGGCATCATTTTATTGCTGAAGCTATTAATAAAGGTGCTATTGCTCTGGTAGTAGAAAAAGAAATTAACCTCAGACCCGGTATTACTGTAATCAAGGTAAAGGATAGTCGCAAAGCTTTAGCAATTTTAGCTAATCAATTTTATGGTTTTCCTTCCAGTAAATTAAAATTAATTGGAGTTACTGGAACAAACGGTAAAACTACCATTACCTATATGTTGAGAATTATCTTGCAGGAAGCAGGTTATAAAACTGGACTTCTTGGTACTGCTCAAAACATAATTGGTGATAATATTGTCTCTTCTCATATGACTACTATGGAATCAGTCGATTTACAAAAAGCCCTCCAAGAAATGGTAGAAAAAAAGAATAGCTATGCGGTAATGGAAGTATCTTCACATGCCTTGCAATTATCTCGAGTAGAAGGTTGTAATTTTGATCTAGCTATTTTTAGTAATATTAGCAGAGAGCATTTCGAAATCCATAAAAATTTTTCTAATTATTTAGAGGCAAAGAAAAAATTATTTTTAAGTTTAAATAAAAGTAAAAAAGAAGCTTATAAAAAATTTGCGATAATTAATATTGACGAAGAGTATAGTAAAAATTTTATAGATTGTAATGAGGTCAATTTAATGACCTATGGAATAAAAAAAGAGAGTAATGTTAGGGCTAAAAATATAGAAATGGATATTAAAAATTCTTCATTTATAGTGGAGACACCTATAGGTGATACTAAGATAGTTTTAAATTTTAGTGGAGTATACAACATATATAATGCTTTAGCAGCTATAGCAGCATCTATTTCTCAGGGTATTCCTTTAAATATAATTTCCCAAGCTTTAGGTAAGTTTTATGGGGCTCCTGGAAGATATAAAATGATTGAATATGGTCAGAATTATACTATTATTATAGATTTTGCTCACAATTATCATGGATTAGGAAATATATTGCAGAATTTACACCGCTATGCTTCTCGTAATATAATTACTGTATTTGGACATGGAGGAGAAAAATATAATAAGGTAAGAGTTACCATAGGAGAAGTTATAGGAAAATATAGTGATTATGTAGTAATAACTGCTGATAACCCTAAAAGTGAGGATCCTGTAAAGATTGCTAAAGAGATTGAAAAAGGGGTTAAAAAAACCAATAAAGAATATATTATAATTATCGACCGAGCGGAAGCTATTAAACATGCTTTAGGTAAAGCTAAAGAAGGAGATATAGTTTTGATAGCTGGGAAAGGACCTGAAAATGAACAAATCTATAAAAATAAAATTCTTCACTATAATGATGAAGAAGTAGTAAGGAAAATATTAATGGAGAGATAAAAATTGGAAGGGTATAAAGTTACAGAATTGATAAAAGCTACCTCAGGAAGGTTAATTCAGGGTGACCAAGATCGCTTAATAAATAGAGTTTCTATAGATAGTAGGAATCTAGCTCCCGGTGATTTATTTTTTGCCATAATTGGTTCCCGTTTTGATGGACATAATTTTATTGGAGAAGCTCTTAATAAAGGATCGGTGGGAGCAGTAATTTGTAAAAATATTGGTAATTTGTTACAGAAAGAAGAGCTAAATAAAGATAAAATTATTATCCAAGTAAAAGATACTCTTTCTGCTCTGCAAGATTGGTCTAAGCATTATAAAAATAAATTTAAAACTTTTAATATCTGCATTACCGGTAGTAACGGAAAGACCACCACCAAAGAGATCATTGCTCATATATTATCTCAAAAATTCTCTCTTTTAAAAACCTCTTGTAATTATAACAATGAAATTGGAATCCCTCTTACTTTGTTACAGCTTAATGCATTACATCAGATATTAGTGGTAGAGATGGGGATGAGAGGTTTAGGAGAGATAAAAGTTCTTACTAATCTTGTCCATCCTGATTTAGCAGTGATAACTAATATTGGAGAGGCCCATATTGGTTTATTAGGATCAAGAGATAATATTTTTAAGGCTAAATCAGAATTGTTACAATCATTAAACCAAGATGGTATAGTAATTTTAAATAGAGATGATCCCTATTTTTTAAAGACCTTGGAAATGGTTAAAGGCAAGAAAATGATTACCTTTGGCCTTGAGAATAAAAGTGATATTATGGCTTTTAATATTAGAATGATCAGCGACAGAGGAATGAAGTTTACCCTTAAAATAAAAGATGTTGAAGACCGAGAGATATTTTCCCCTTTATTAGGAAGGTATAACATTTATAACGCACTTGCTGCTTCTGCAACTGCTTTTGCTTTGGGAGTAGAAATGGATTTAATTGAAAAAGGCTTAGCTTCTTTTAAACCATTAGAAATGCATATGTATTTAAAGAATTTTTATGATGATATTAAAATCTTAAATGATTCCTATAATGCTAGTCCATTAGCAGTAAAAAAGGCTTTAGAAACTTTAGTAGAAGTGTCACAAGGAAATAGAAACGTAGCTATCTTAGGAGATATGCTTGAATTAGGAGAAAAGACTAACTTTTATCATCAAGAAATAGGAAGAGAAGTAGCAAAATTATCTATTAATCTGCTAATTACTGTTGGTGAAGGAGGAAAGATAATTGCTAAATCTTCTAAAGATGAGGGAATGTCAGAAAATAAAATTTTTTCTTTTGAGAAAAGTGAGAAGAAAAAATTGGTTAAAGAACTATTAAATCTAACTAGACCAGGAGATTTTGTCTTATTAAAAGGTTCTCGAGAAATGAAGATGGAAGAGATCTTAGAATTTTGGCAAAAAGAATATCAAAAAAATAATCTCACCACCTAGGGGGGCATAATGACCAATTGGCTATGGATAATTTTAATTTCGTTTATAATTCCAGTTATTACTTTGCCATTTTTTGTAAATTATCTTAAAAAGCATAAAATAGGACAGAGAATTCGTCAGGAAGGGCCAGATCTTCATCAACATAAAATGGGAATACCCACCATGGGAGGAATAATTGTTCTTCTTACTTTGCTAATAGTAATTATACTGCTTGTCCCTTATAATAAATATATTTTATGGTCGTTAATCATTACGGTCGGTTTTGGCCTTATCGGTTTAATTGATGATTTAATAAAATATTTTAAAAAACGTTCATTAGGTCTTAAAGCTAGCTATAAATTATTTCTTCAAATTATCTTTTCTCTAATAGTTATTTTTTTTATTTATCCAATTGGTGATTTGGGTACAGAAATTTATCTTCCTTTTTTGAAGAAAAGTTTAGATTTAGGTAGATTGTTTGCACCTTTTGTAGTCTTGGTAATGATTAGCTCGGTAAATGCTTTAAATTTAACTGATGGTTTAGATGGACTAGCTACCGGATTGATATTTATTGCTATGTTGACTTTTGCTTTAATCGCCTATATTCAAAATATTTTGCCGATGAGTCTTTTTTCTCTAATAGTTGCCTTTACTTGCCTCGGTTTTTTAGTCTATAATTTTTTCCCGGCTCAAATATTTTTAGGAGATGTAGGTGCTTTTGCTTTAGGTGGCGCACTTGTATCTATAGCAATTTTTACTAAAACAGAACTATTTTTATTGATCATTGGGGGAGTATTTGCAATTGAAACTTTATCAGTAATCTTACAGGTAACTTCTGTAAAATTAAGAAAGAAAACTATTTTTAAGATGAGTCCGATTCATCATCATTTTGAACTTTGTGGATGGCCAGAACCAAAAATTGTGATCAGGTTTTGGATAGCGGGAATAATACTGGCTATTATTGGGATAGCCAGTATATAATATCGAGTATTTAGTATCGAGTATCGAGTATATAGTAAGAAATTAAAGAACAATAATTTCTAAATTCTAATCTCTTTTCTTTACTATATATATAGTAAAATATAGTAATAAGTGATGAGTAATGTGTAACAAGTAATAAGTTTTGGATTTGAAAAAAGTAGGGGCGTATTGCATACGCCCTCAAGAGGCTTTAACGCAATACGCTAACTACAAAATATGGAGTTATAATGAAATGATAATAGAAAAGAAATCTCCTGATCTATGGGTTTTTATAACTGTAATTATTCTAACGGCTATTGGCGTATGTATGGTCTTTAGTTCAAGCTATGTTATGGGTTATAAGTGGTATGGAGATAGTTATTATTTTTTAAAGAAACAATTATTTTTTAGTATAATAGCTTTAATAGTATTTTTTTTCGCCATATTTACCGACTACCATCACTTTAAAAAATTTGCTTTACCTCTCTTAATTTTATCTATTATTTTGCTATCCATGTTATTTATTCCAAACCTGGGGAGATCTGCTGGGGGAGCAAAGAGATGGATTAAGATAGCCTTTCTTCCTTTCCAACCTCAACCTTCTGAACTGGCTAAATTTGCTTTAATTTTATATATGGCAGAATTTTTAACCAGGAAACAATTAAAAGATATAAAAACATTTATTAAAGGGATATTACCCTCAATAATTATTGTGTTAGTTATGTTTTTATTGATTTTAGAAGAACCTGATTTTAGTACTTCCTTAATCATTCTAGGTATTTCCTTTATTATGTTATTTATTGGTGGAACTAGGGTCCTTCAACTTTATTCGTTGATAATAGCCTCAATTCCTTTCGGGATTTTTATGTTATTAAAAGAAGAATATAGAAAGATAAGATTGCTTTCTTTTTTGAATCCATGGAAAGATCCTTTAGACAGTGGGTTTCATATAATACAATCTCTATTAGCTTTAGGTAGTGGTAGAATCTTGGGAATTGGATTGGGGGCAAGCAAGCAAAAATATTTTTATCTTCCTGATCAACATACGGATTTTATCTTTTCCATTATTGGGGAAGAGTTTGGGTTTATAGGTACTCTTATAATAATTATTCTGTTTATAATATTACTATGGCGTGGATTTAGGATAGCTTTGAATTCAGTTGATGAATTTGGTACTTTATTAGCTGCTGGGATTACTTCTATGATAGTTTTTCAGAGTATAATCAATGTAGGAGTAGTAACTAAGATAATCCCTACTACTGGTATTACTTTACCCTTCATAAGTTTCGGAGGCTCATCTTTAATTATGAATATGTTTTGTGCCGGAATTTTATTGAATATTTCCCGGTATAAAATAAAAGAGGGTGGAGTTAATTAATGTCAATAAAGGCAATCATATCTGGTGGTGGAACAGGCGGACATATATATCCTGGAATTAGCTTAGCTTATGAAATAAAAGATAGAAATGTAAATAATAAGGTTTTATTTATAGGAACAGAAAGAGGCTTAGAATCAAAACTTATACCTCGGGAAGGTTTTAAATTTGAGAAAATTTCTGCTCGAGGTATCCAACGAAAAATATGTTTTGAAAATATAGTGGCTATTTTAATTTTTTTTATATCACTATTTCAATCTTTTAAAATTATAAAAAGATATAAACCAGATTTGGTTATCGGAACCGGTGGCTATGTAAGTGGTTCGGTTGTTTTGATGGCTGCCTTACTAGGCATTCCAACTTTTATTCATGAACAGAATGTAGTCCCTGGAGTTACCAATAAATTTTTATCTCCTCTAGCAAGGGCAACATTTTTAAGCTTTGATCAATCGCGAAAATACTTTAGCCACCAATCAAAATTAACCTTAACTGGCAACCCGATTCGATTTAAAAATTTAGAAAGAAATAAAAGCAAAGATTACCAAAAATTTAATCTTGATCCCTTGAAAAATACCATATTAGTCTTAGGAGGTAGCAAGGGAGCAGCTTCAATTAATAGAGCAGTAGTGCAAGGAATAAGTATAATAAAGGAAATTATTAAAAATAAATGGCAAGTTTTGTTGATTAGTGGGCAAGATGATTATAGTAAAATAATCGAAATAATTGGAGAAGATAATAAAATATTCTTTGTAGAGCGCTATTTATATGATATAGAAAAAGCATATTCTTTGGCTGATCTAGTGATTTGTCGAGCAGGAGCTACGACATTAGCTGAAATTAGTGCTTATGGGATACCTGCAATTTTAATACCTTATCCCTATGCGACTAACCATCACCAAGAAATTAATGCTCGTATTTTAGAAAGAGAGGGAGCTGCGTTAGTAATTTTAGAAGAAAATTTATCTGGAGAAAAATTAGCCAAGGTTTTAGTCGATTTAATTAAAGATGAAAATAAATTAGAGATAATGGCAAAAAAAAGTAGAGGATTAGATAAGGTCGATTCAGCTGCAAAAATCATAAATATTATTTTTAATTATATTAGAAAAAAAAATAAAAAATAAAAGATATTTTTCAATACGATATACGAGAAGAGGAGGGATATTATTGTTAATGAATGAACAAAAATTACATATACATTTTATAGGTATAGGCGGAGCAGGAATGAGTGCTTTAGCTTTAATCCTTCTTGATTTAGGCTATAAAATTAGCGGTTCTGATATTAGTCCTTCCAAGATAACTAATAGATTAATGGATAAAGGAGCAATTATTTTTGAGAATCATAACGAAAATAATATAGAAGGAGCGGATCTAATAGTAGTTTCATCAGCAATTCCCGAATCTAACCCAGAAATTGAAGCTGCTTTAAAGAAAAATATAAAAATAATTAAAAGAGCTAAGATGTTGGCAAATCTTATGGATCATAAATACGGAATAGCCATTGCCGGTACACATGGTAAAACTACTACTACTTCTATGATAAGTCTATTATTAGAAAAAAGTGGTTTAGACCCTACGGTAGTAATAGGAGGAGAATCAAACAATATTAAAAGTAATGCCAAATTGGGAAAGGGAAATTATATTGTTGCAGAAGCTGACGAAAGTGATGGCTCTTTTTTAGAATTAAATCCACATATGGCTATAGTCACTAATATAGAAGATGATCATTTAGATCATTACAAAAATATAGAAAATGTTCTAAAAGATTTTATGAAATTTATTAATCAAGTTCCTAATGATGGACAGGTGGTTTTGTGCAAGGATTGCGATAATGTGAAGAAATTAATAAAAGAATATGGAAAAAGTTATATTTCTTATGGAATATCTACAGAAGCAGATTTTATGGCTAAAAAAATAGAATTAGATAAATTAAGTTCTAGATCAGAAATATATTGGCAGGGTGAAAAAATCGGTAATCTTCATTTAAATGTTGCGGGATATCATAATATTTTAAATGCCTTAGCGGCAATTGCTGTTGCTCGAGAATTGAGAATGAATTTTAAGCAAATTGCAGAAATATTAGAAAGCTTTCAAGGAGTACAAAGAAGAATGGAAATAGTTGCCAATATCGATGGTAAAATATTAATTATGGATGATTATGCTCACCATCCTACCGAAATCAAAGCAACCTTAAGTGCTTTAAGGAATAGTTGGGAAAATAGAAGAATAATTGTCGTATTTCAGCCTCATAGGTATACCAGGACTAAACTTCTGGCAGAAAAGTTCGGTAAGGTATTTTTTGATGCTGATCAGGTAGTTATCACTGATATTTATTCAGCCAACGAACCACCAATATCTGGAATTAGTGGAGAAACCATATTTAATGAGATTAAAAAAGCCAATCATAGTTATGTAAAATATATACCCTCTAAAGATAATATTTTAAGTTTTTTATACGAAATTGTTCAACCTGGAGATGTAATAATAACTATGGGAGCAGGAGATATTTGGACTGTTGGTCAGGAATTGGCTAAACAATTAAAGAGAACGAAGGTGTCTTAATTTATTTGAGAATGAATCTAGAAATTATAAGTAATGAATTAAAAAAAAGAGAAATTAATAAGATAGTTAAATTTAATGAACCATTAAAGAAGCATACTTCGTTTAGAATCGGTGGACCTGTTGACATTTTTTGTACCCCTAATACTATCGAAGAATTAAAAAAAGTTATTTCTATTTCCAAAGAATATGATATTCCCTTTTGGGTAATTGGGAACGGAAGCAATATATTAATTTTAGATCAAGGGGTAAGAGGGATAGTAATTAAATTAAACCAGGGTTTTAAAAAAATAATATTTCTGGATAAAATTGTAAAAGTAGGAGCGGGAGTATCTTTAATATATTTAGGTAAAATAGCTTTAAAGAGAGAATTAAGTGGATTGGAATTTGTCTGTAATATCCCCGGAACTTTAGGTGGAGCAATAATTAATAACGCTAGTTTTAATGGAAACTGCATGGCAAATATAGTGCAAGAGGTTACTTTTTTAACTGAAGAAAATAATCTAGAGAGCGCATCTAAATCTGATTTAGATTTTAATTATCGGAAATGTAATTTAAAAGGTAGGTCAGCTATAATTTTGGGAGCAACCTTACAATTAAAAGAGGGAAATAAAGAAAAAATAGAATCTAAAATAAGAAAAAATATTAAAATCAGGAAAGCTAAACAGCCTATCGATAAATTGAGTGCAGGTAGTATATTTAAAAATCCACCAGGTTATTATGCCGCTGAATTAATAGAAAAGGTTGGAGCAAAGGGACTCTCTCAAGGTAAAGCTGAAGTTTCTTGTAAACACGCTAATTTTATTATAAATAACGGGAATGCTACCGCAAGGGATGTTTTATATTTAATTGAAGAAATAGAGAAAAGAGTAAAAGAAGCTTTTAATATTGAATTAAATCGGGAAATACAAATTCTGGGTGAACCGTAAAAACGTATCGCGTATCGTGTATTGCGTATCGCGCAAAATCATATAAAAAGAAACCAGGGGAAAATGGAAGAATGATTAATGATAATGAAAAAGAGAATGAATTAGAGGAGGAAGAAGAAGAGGAAGAAGAAGGCGAAAAAAGCCAATATTTTGGAGTAAAAGTAACCAAAATATTGATTTTTTATTTAATAATAGGTTTTTTAGGTTGGAATTTTTTTAATTTTATGTTTGACTCGAAATTTTGTAATATTGATGAAGTTATAATTAAAGGAAATAGTTATCTTAGCGAAAATGAAATATTTGCTAAGTCTCAGATAAAATTAGGTAAAAATATCTTTAAGTTAGATTTAAATAAAGTTATAAACTCTTTAAAGGAAGAACCCTGGATAAGAGAATTAGAAGTAAAGAGGGTAATACCTAATAAAATAATCATTTCTTTAGAAGAAAGAAAAGCAGCAGCAATTGTATATATCGGAGAAGAATATTTTATTTCGAGCAAAGAAGGAATAGTTTTATCTAAAATTGATAAAACCAAGAGAGGATTTAATCTACCTTTAATATTAGGATTAAAAATTACTGAAATAAAAATAGGTAAAAAAATAGATGAAACTGAGTTTAGGACAGCATTAGAAATTATTAACTCAGCAGAAGTGATATTACCTAAGAAATTTTGTATCATAAAAATATTAGCTCCAGATGATTTTATGATTTGCAATGAAGATGATACATTGAAAGTTAAGTTAAATAAACCAGAGGAGATTATTAATAAAGAAAAATTATTAAGAGAAGCTTTAGAAAAGATTGAAAATGAGAAGTTATTAGTAGAATATATAGATATGAGTTTTAAAGATAGTTTAATAATAAAAGTAAAGAAATAAGATTTGTAAAAAAAAGATATCAGTTATTTACTTAAATTAAACAGTAGTGTATGATATTTAAAAGCAGGCAGGAGGTTATAGATATGGAAAGAGATGAAATAGTAGTTGGTTTAGATATAGGTACTAGAAAAGTATGTACGGTTATAGGTGAATTAGGTGAAGATAACCAAATAGAAATTATTGGCATAGGCACCTCCCCTTCATTAGGAGTAAAAAAGGGAGTAATTATAGATTTGGATCAAGCTATTCAATCTGTAAAACAATCTATCGAAAGTTCTGAACGTATGGCCGGAGCTCGAATTGATTCTGTTTTTGTTTCTATTGCGGGAAGTCATATAACATCTGTAAATAGTAAAGGGGTTATTGCCATTTCTGAAGCATCTTCAGAAATTACTGAAAGGGATATTGAAAAGGTTATAGAAGCTGCTAAAGCGGGAATAGTTTCTCCGGAGAAAGAATTAATTCACATTTTAAGTCGCGAATTTGTGGTAGATGGCCAAAGTGGAATAGTGGATCCACTAGGAATGTCTGGTACACGATTAGAGTGTAAAGTCCATATTATAACTGGTTCGAGTACAGCGATACAAAATTTAATTAAATGTGTAGAAGGAGCAGGAGTAAATATTGAGGAAATTATTTTTGGAACTTTAGCTTCTAGTAATGCGGTTTTAAGCAGTACCGAGAAAGAGTTGGGAGTTTTATTAATTGATATTGGTGCTGGAACTACTGAAATAGCGATTTTTGTTAAAGGTGGATTAGCTTATTCTGCAGTTTTGCCGGTAGGGGGTATTCAGATTACTAATGATTTAGCTATTGGTTTAAGAACTTCTGTAGAAGAAGCTGAGAAGATAAAAATTAATTATGGAACCGCTATTGAAAATAGTATTTCTCCTGAAAAATTAGTAGAAATTTCCAGTATTAATGAAAAAGATAAACAAAATATATCTAAAAAATACCTGGTAGAAATTATTGAGCCTCGAGTTAGTGAGATATTTAGTTTAGTAGGAGCTGAAGTTAGAAAATCTGGGTATTATGATATGATTCCCGGAGGAATAGTTATAACTGGAGGTAGTTCTTTACTGCCTGGTATTTCAGAAGTTGCTGAAAAGGTCTTAAATTTACCTTCTCGATTAGGAAGGCCCCATTACCAGGGGGAGTTAGCAGATATGATAAATGACCCCTCCTATTCTGCAGCAGTTGGATTATTGAGTTATGCTACAGAGAGATATTCTATCGGGAGGTCTTTTAAATTATCTAGAAAAAAAACAGGATTAAAAAATATTTTTGGAAAAATTTATAGTTGGTTGAGAGATTTTTTTTAGTTGTTTTCATTATTTTAAGATAAGTTATTATTTTGTTATTTTGTAAGGAGGTTATAAATTGCCTAACTTTAATAATAAAGTAGGACAGTTTGTGGAGATAAAAGTTATTGGTGTGGGTGGCGGCGGTGGTAATGCGGTTAATAGAATGATTGAATCGAAATTACAGGGGGTTGGATATATTTCCGCTAATACTGATGCCCAAGTATTGGCCCTTTCTAATGCAGAACAGAAAATACAAATTGGTAGTAGTATAACTAAGGGATTAGGTAGTGGATCAAACCCAGAAATTGGTCGTCAAGCTGCCGAAGAAGATAAAGATAAAATTTTAAACGCCTTAGAAGGAGCAGAAATGGTATTTATCACCGCAGGTATGGGAGGTGGAACTGGAACTGGTGGAGCTCCAATTATCGCTAAATTATCTAAAAGTTTAGGTGCATTAACCGTTGGAGTAGTGACTAAACCTTTTTCTTTTGAAGGCCGCATAAGAATGAAACAGGCTGAAGAAGGGGTCAAATTATTAAAAGAATGTGTGGATACTTTAATTGTAATTCCTAATGATAGGTTACTTCAAGTAGTTGATAAAAATACTTCTATCTTAGAGGCTTTTAAAATTGCCGATGAAGTTCTATTACAAGGGATTCAGGGAATTACAGATATTGTAATTGAGCCCGGTTTAATAAATGTAGACTTTGCTGATGTAAAAACGATTATAGCCAATGCTGGCACAGCTATAATGGGAATGGGAAGAGCTAGTGGTGAAAACCGAGCTATAAAAGCAGCAGAGAGAGCTATAAATAGTCCAATTTTGGAGACAAATATCCAAGGAGCTAAAGGGATATTATTTAACATTAGTGGAAGTTCAAATTTAACTTTATATGAAGTTAATGAAGCGGCTGAAATAATTTCTAAAGCGGCTAATCCTGAAGCAAATATAATTTTTGGAGCAGTAATTAATAAAGAATTAAATGATGAAGTGAAGATTACGGTAATTGCTGCCGGATTCGATGCCTTAGAGAAAAGAAAAGAAGAATATAAATTTGAAGAGATTGATTTTAATAAAGAGAAGATAAGTTATAACGATTTAGAAATCCCTACCTTTTTAAGAGAGAAAAAGTAAAAAATAGCTTATAGCGTATAGCAGGAATTTAAAATTCAAAATTTTTTCAAATAAAGTATATTTTTTAGTGTAGGGGTCGAATTTATTCGACCCGTTTTTTTACGGGTTTGATGCCTGTCTGTGCGTACCTGTCTGCGTGCGTACACGCACAGGCAGGCACGCACAGGCAGGCATCAAACCCCTACCCATTCTTCATTACGGACAGACACAAGGTCTGCCCCTACATATTATACATTACTATTTTCTTCTGTCTTCTGAATTCTATTTAAAGTCTACCAGATAAATCCCTTATTCAGGCATTGAAATTTTTATTTATATTTATAAAATATCTAGCGATTTCTTCTTGACATCACCATAGGTAGTGTATTATTATAAATATAAACCTACATTTAGGGGTGGGTATAAAATGAAATGTCCTTTTTGTAGTTATTATGATACCGGAGTAATTGAATCCAGACATCTAGAAAACGAACTAGTAATCAGAAGAAGAAGAATTTGTAAGAAATGCAAAAAAAGGTTTACCACTTACGAGAGAATAGATTTAATTCCCTTAATGGTAATAAAAAAAGATGATCGCAGAGAAACTTTTTCTCGAGAAAAAATAGCTAATGGTATTATTAAAGCCTGCGAAAAAAGACCAATAAGTATGGAGACTATAAGTAATTTAGTAAGTGATATAGAAGATACCGTAAAGAATGAAGGAGTAAACGAGGTTAAAAGTAGCGTAATTGGAGAAATAATTATATCAAAATTGCGTATCCTGGACGAAGTAGCTTATGTAAGATTTGCCTCCGTATATAGACAATTTAAAGATGTAAGTAGTTTTGTAAAAGAGATTAAAAAACTTAGCCAATAAAAGACTGATTTAATTTTGTAATTATATTTTATTAGAGGATTTAAAATGACAAATACCGTTATAAAAAGAGAAGGTCAGTTAGTAGAATTTGATCGGAAAAAGATAGTTGAAGCTATTTTTGCTGCTATGCAAGTAATGGGAGAAGAGAATAAATCCAGATCAGAAAAAATAACTGATCAAGTAATTAAAAAACTAGAAGAAAGATTTAAGGATAAGATTCCTCAGGTGGAAGAAGTTCAAGATATAGTAGAAGAAACATTAATTAAGGAAGGAATGGTAAAAGTCGCTAAAGCTTATATATTGTATCGAGATAAGAGAAGTAGAATTCGAGAGAGTTTAAAAGTTAGAAAAAAAATAGTAAATCATAAGAGTATGACCGATCTTTCCTTGTTGGTTTCTGCTCCAACTTCTGAGAATATCTTTCCCTGGGATAGAGAAAAAATTGTCCACGCTTTAGTGAAAGAAGCAGAAACGCCTTTGAATATTTCTAGAAAGATAGCTAAAGCAGTGGAAGAAAAGATATTCGATTTAGGATTAAGTGAGATAACTACTTCTTTAATTAGAGAATTGGTTGATAATGAATTATTTGCGAGAGGATACGAGCATAAGTGGAGAAAGCAAAAGATTATCGGGATACCTACTTTTGATTTGAAACAATTATTCTTATCTAAGAGTAAAGAGAATAGTAATATTGGAACCAACAATCCAGAGGCGATAAACTTGACTATTGCTGAAAATACTATCAAACAATATATGCTACAAGAAGTTTTTTCCAGAGAAGTAGCTAATGCCCATTTAAAAGGTTGGATTCACATTCATGATTTAGGCTACCCTCGAATTTATTGTTCAGGTCATTCCCTCGAATATTTAAAAAAATATGGTTTGAAATTAGAAAATTTAGATACTTCTTCTGCACCAGCTAAGCATACTAGAACTTTAACCGGTCATTTAAACACCTTTTTGGCTTCTATGCAAGCCTATTATGCTGGTGCTTTAGGTATTGGTTATTTAAATATCATTTACG
>NZ_PFKO01000256.1:11487-19275 GCF_002784285.1 Candidatus Infernicultor aquiphilus | reverse complement strand
CTTTCAAACCAGGCTTCATACTTTTGCGGATATTTTTCAAACGGCTCAACTTTTTCCATGTTATACCTCTATTCAAACTTCTTGTAAAGCAACTTTATTGCTGGAACAATGAAAAGAATAAAGAATCCAATAAGCACTAAAGTATCTGTAAAAACCATCGTGCTTGAAGCAATAGAAAAGGAGTGCCGTAGTCCATCAACGGTGTAGGTAAGCGGCATTATATAAGCGAGATATTGCAATGCCGTTGGCATAGCAGAAACTGGGTAAACAACACCGCAAAGAAATATCATTATGAACCGGGGCAAATTAAGCAAGGTTTGAGCCTCAAAAACCTCCTTCACTAAAACACATAAAAGAGAGCCAAGAGATGAAAAGACCAATAACGAAGGAATAATGATTAAAATAAGATAAAGAAAGTTAGGATGGAGTCCGAGGACAACTATTGAAACTATTGTGATTACAGTTGTCATCATAAGTCCGAAAATAGTGCCTCCTAACACCTTTCCCAGAAGAACAACAGGTAAGCTAATAGGTGCTAAGAGCAATCTTTCCAGAGAACCAAGCCGTAGCTCGAAATTGATAACTACCGCCTCCGCAGCGGTGGTACTGAATAGAATGGTCATCGCAATTAGTCCAGGCACTAACTCCTCAAAACCCCGGGGGTTTCTTAAGTAAAAGGCTAAAATCCAGGCAAGGGGAAAGACAATCCCCCAACTAAGCGAGGGAGGCTTGAGATAGTATGTCCTCATATCTTTTAAGGCAATATAATAGATACCTCGTAAGCTATCGCGCCACATTTTACTTTCCTCCTTTTTCTATCGCCATAACGATTGGGCTCAAACCCGTAATCTTGATAAAGGCATCCTCAAGAGTTGGTTTAATACTATTTATCGATTGTATCTTTATTCCTTTACCCTTAGCAAAGCTGAACACGCTGTCATATACCTCGGTGGGAGCACCACCGTAAATTCTTAATTTATTATGGTCTACCGTCGCTATCTTAACCTCAGGAAGTTTATTTGATAAGTCTTCAATCAATTCGGATATCTCTCTTCCAAAGGAGAACTCGATCACCGATTCTTCTTCAGCGGCAGCCTTCAAAGCTTTAGGGGTATCAATTTTTATAATCCTTCCCTTAACCAGAATAGCCACCCGATCACACAGAAGGTCCGCTTCCTCCAAGTAATGAGTGGTAAGAAAAATAGCTATCCCCTGCTGGTGAAGGTTACCAATCAAATTGCGCAAAGAGCGAGCAGCCACTACATCTAACCCGACGGTAGGCTCATCCAAAAAGAGAATTTCAGGGTTATGAATCAAGGCCGCAGCAATAGTTAAAGCCCGTTTCATGCCTCGGGAAAAAGTGCGAAAGAGATTATTTTTCCGCTCATAAAGTCCGAAGGTTTTGAGCAATCCTTCCGCTCTTTTTCTACGCTGAGTACGGGGAACACCATAGAGCTGGGCCATGAATAACAAGTTGTCAATAGCAGAGAACTCATCATAGAGGTTAGAAATTTCTGGAACCACCCCAATATGCCTCTTTGCTTCCACTATTCTCGAGTTAATGTCTAAACCCAAGACGGACACCCTTCCTTCTGTGGGTTTGGAAAGTCCGGTAAGTATCCTTATAGTTGTGGTCTTCCCTGCCCCATTAGGACCGAGAAATCCAAAAAATTCGCTCTTTCTAACCTCAAAGTTAATGTGGTCAACGGCAACGAGTTCCCCAAATCGTTTTGTCAATTCCTTAACATCAACTACATTTTTCATATGCGAAAAACCACCTCCATTCCGCATGCTTCAGAACAACCTCTATATGAAACAGCATCAGAGAACAAGAATATTTTCTCCCCACTTCTTGATATTCTTTTTGAAGTGTTATAATTTTTGTCTCCTTGTTTCAATCTCAAATTTGATGTGGTCAACGGCGAAAACCTCTCACGATAGCGCCGTGATGCTACTATGCCATTGATATTAATACGTTGTACTCAGGTCAAATAATTAGCTATTTCATTTGAGCAAGAATTAATTCTACTATTTGATTAAAAGCTTGTGTAGTTTCCGAATCCTTATATTGAAAAATATATGGTTTGCCCTCATCCGTAGAGTTTACCATATTTATATCTATAGGAATTTTACCTAAAAATGGCAAATTAAACTCTTTCGCTGCTTTTTCTCCTCCACCTGATTTAAACAAATCAATATTCTTACCACAATAAGGACATTTTAATCCACTCATATTTTCTATAATACCCAAAATAGGTATCTTAAGTTTTCTTAAAAAATTTACACATTTGCGAGAATCTAATAAAGCTACTTCTTGGGGTGTAGTAACAATAACCCCTCCCTCTAATTCAGGAATAAGCTGACAAATAGATAATGGTTCATCACCGGTTCCAGGAGGAGAATCAACTATAAGATAATCTAAATTACCCCATTCTACTTCACCTAAAAATTGTTTTATAGCTATCGCCTTTAAAGGACCTCTCCAAATAAGAGGGGAATCAGAATTCTCAATTAAAGATGCCATAGAAATAGCTACTAAATTAGAAGAAACGCTCATGGGGATTATTCCTTCCGAGTTCCCTTGTAATCTTTTACCTTCAAAACCTAACATTTTAGCCACCGAGGGCCCATGCAGATCAACATCTAATATCCCTACTTTAAAGGTTTTTCCGCTTAAAGCGCAGGCCAAATTGATGGCTACTGCACTTTTTCCTACTCCCCCTTTATTGGAAAGTACTAAAATTTTATGTTTTATTTTAAACATATTTTGTTTAACTTTTTTATCGAGATTATCTTTCTCTTTCTTTTGTGGATTATCGATATTTTCTACCATTTTTTCTCCTTATTTCTTAAATTTTCTGATATAAAATTTATTCCCTTTATAGTCTGTTTCTACCAATTGCCCCTTATTAATCAGTTTAAGTATAGTTGACCAATCAGAATTAGCCCTTCCCAAAAAATCTTTCAATGCATCCTCTCTCATAGGATGTACTGAGGTAATACTCAAAATATCTTCTTCTACTTCACCGGTAAAGGCAAAGGCATTGCCTTCATAGCCGATAAGAAATTCTACCTGATTAATTTTTTCCTTAAAGAGATTATAGCTCTGGTTCACCACTTCTTCTGAAGGAGACTGCACCCAACTATCTGCAGGAGGTCGAATAGGAAGGGATAAATAAGACCGGCTCGGTTTGAGTTTAGCTAAAAATTTAGCTACTTCTTTTATATGTTGGCTATTATCATTAATATCTTTAACTAACATCGTTTCGGTAATTATTTCCCCTTTAAAATTTTCCCTAAATTTTAGTATAGAGTTTAAAATATTTTTTAAGGATAGATTTTTATGAGGTCGATCCACTTTTCGCCAAATCTTTTCTTCAACAGAGTCTATTTTAAAAGAAATCAAATCTGCTTCCATTAAATTCTCTCTTACTTGTTTTTGATCTATAAGAGAGCTATTAGTAATAACCGCTATTTTAATCCCTAAAGATTTGATTAATTTAATCTCTTGACCCAAATTGATATCTAAAGTAGGCTCTCCATCAGGTACAAAAGTAAGATAATCAATAGATTCCTGCATTTTTTTTGCTTTTTCTACTTTATTCTGTACTTCACTTAAAATTTCTTTGGGCTGATAAAACTCAGTAGGCTCAATTTTCATCTTAAAAGTTTTACCTAATTGACAATATACGCAGGAATAGGTACAGATCTTAGGGGGAATATTATTAATACCTAAACTACGACCTAAACGTCTGGAAGGAACTGGTCCAAAGGTAAGCATATTTTCTCCTTTATGTTAATTAGTTAAATCCTCTAATTTCTGCCATATATTCTTTATCTCTTTAGCCGCTTTATTATCACTATATTCTACTACTGGCAATCCTTTTACCAGGGCTTCAGTTATTATATTATCAAAATGTATTTTACCTATTATCGGTATATTATCTTTTCGACACCAGTCTTCGATTTTAGATGAATTTTCTAAATTAATATCAAACTTATTTATTATAACTACCGTTTTCACCCCAAAATGTTGGGCTACTTTTACTACTCTTTCCAAATCATGTATTCCAGAGAGGGTTGGTTCGGTCACCACTACAGCTAAATTAGCTCCGCTGAGAGTAGCTATAAGAGGACAACCGATTCCCGGAGGTCCATCTACAATTATTAATTCCAGATTATTTTTTTTAGCAATTGCTTGAGCATTCTGACGTACTAAAGTAACTAATTTACCAGAATTTTCTTCCGCAATACCCAATCGAGCATAGACTAAAGGTCCATATTTTGTCTCAGAAATATACCATTCCCCGCAATGATTTTCCTTCATTTGAATTGCCTTTACCGGACAAACCAAAGCACATAATCCGCATCCTTCGCAAGATACCAGATCGATTACGGTCTGGCCTTTGATTGTTTTAATAGCATTAAAACGGCAAATTTCCTGGCAGCGACCGCAATTAGTACATTTTTCTAAATCTATGCTGGGGATTAATCCGCCATAAAAATCATGTTTTTCTTTTATTTCAGGATGAAGTAAAAGATAAAGATTGGAAGCATCTACATCGCAATCTCCAATGACTTTTTCTTTGGCTAAAACTGCAAAACTAGCAGCAATAACTGTCTTTCCTGTTCCGCCTTTACCGCTTATTATAACTATTTCTTTCATTTTCAATTCCTACAATCTAAATAACAGATTTATATTATAAAACTCATAACTCTTCAATCTGTTGTATTCCCATTCCCATACTTTTATAGAATCTATATATTTAAAAAACAGAGAAATAGATTTTGCCTCTTTTTTGTCATTCCTGCGAAAGCAGGAATCTATATCTCTTTGTTTTTTCTGGATTCCCGCTTCCGCGGGAATGACAAGGAAATAATAAAGCCATAAAAATATTAAATAGTTTGCGCGATTTTGTGAAAAAGCTGGGTAAATTTTTGCTCATAGGAGGAATTTATCTTCACTATAGGAATACCCTGAGAATAAGCAACTGCAATCTCTCTATCCAGAGGGATAGAAAGTAAAAGAGGAATATTATTTTTCTTACAATATTCTTCTACTTTATGATCTCCGACATCACACTTGTTTAACACTACACCATGAGGAATCTTTAATTTTTGCAGCACTTCCACCGCTAAAATGAGATCATGTAATCCAAAAGGAGTCGGTTCTGTAACTAAAATAGTATAATCACTATCTTTTATAGATTCGATGACCGGGCAGGAGGTACCCGGAGGAGCATCAATTATGGTAAGGTGATGATTTGCAATATCATTACTTTTTCCTTTAATGCCATCTTTATTAATTCTTTTTTTAATTTTTCTTATTATAGGAGGAGCCATCGGTTCTCCTATATTCAAACGTCCATCTATAAAACTAATAGACCTTGCTTTTCCTTCTTCTAAAATCCCTATCTCTCTTCCCTGTTCACTAATTGCATTTTCCGGGCAAAATAGCATACAGGCCCCACAGCCATGACACAGCCCGGGGAAAACTAAAACTTTATTCTTGGTAACTGCGATAGCATTGAAAACGCAAACTTCCGCACATTTACCACAATAATTGCATTTTTCATCATCAATTTTCGGTACCGGGATTTTTACTGATTCCGAATTTGTTATAACTGGTTTTAAAAAAAGGTGGGCATTAGGCTCCTCTACATCACAATCTAAAAACTGCACATTTTTTTCTTTATCTTTAGCTAAAGCCAGAGCAAGGTTAACAGCAATGGTTGTTTTACCCGTCCCACCCTTTCCACTGGCTACTGAAATTATCATTTAGCTTAATCCTTCCCTTTTATTCTATTGTTTTAGCATCATAGCTCCACACTTAGGGCATTTAATATTATTACAAGGAACACCTACTTGATGAGGAACTATAGCACCACAAGAAGGGCAAACACAATTGCCCCCTATTCCAATTCCTCCACCTCCTCGGCGTCCCTGTCCGGCACCTCTTCCCCGGCCAGTTCCCGGTCCTGCTCCTGTTGGTCCAGTACCATCTCCTCTTGGCATCTTTTTCACCTCCTTATTAACATCATCTTTACTTTTAATGAAAATGATTATCTTCACCAGAGTGGTCACATTCTTCTTTTTCTATTCCATATCCTTTTCCAGCTCCTGGCTTACAAAAAGATTCTCCTCCTTTTAATTTTCCCTGCACAAATTTTTCTATTACCTCTTCAATCTTTCCGGTGACCCCTATTACCGGAGTAATCTTTTTTTCAGCAAATAACATTTGTGCTCTATTTCCCATACCTCCGCAGATTATATATTCTACTCCATATTCTGCAAGAAAATTCGGCAAAAATGCAGGTTGGTGACCAGGATTATTTATTTCCTCTATTTTTAAAACCTTTCCTTCTTCAATTTCAGCAATAGTAAAGGAAGGGCATCTTCCAAAATGTGCTGAGACAAAACCTGCATCGGTTGAAATGGCTATTTTCATATTTTTTTCCTCCAATTCTTTTATTTTTATTTTTTCATTCCTGAATGGGCAGAGGCATCAGCCTGGGAAATTGTCTTATAATCACCTGATTTAAATTTATCAATAGCCTCTTGAACTGTACCACTTACTCCGGTTATCACTTTTATACCTGCTGCCTGTAAAGTCTGAAAGGCATTGGGGCCACAACTCCCAGTTAATACTGTCTTTACTTCCCTATCAGCCATTATTTGACCTGATTGTATTCCTACTCCTCCCATTCCCTGGGCACCAGTATTTTCTACTGCCTCAAATTCATCAGTATCAGTTTCTACTAAAATAAAGTAAGCACATCTCCCAAATCGGGGATCCACTTCAGATTTTAAATCTGAACCACTTGAAGTAATTGCTATTTTCATTCTTTCACTCTCCTATTTAGCAATTAACTTAATAAGTTAATTGCGTAATGAGTAATAAGTAATTAAAAATCTATCAGTTGTCCGATAAGTCATCGCAAGGAATGTAATAATCCTACCCCTGCAAAAGCAGGGGAAGCAATCCCGTCGAGATTACCACACTCCCTGCGGTTGCTCGCAAAAACATTTTGAGATTAGGGGCGTATTCAATACGCCCCTACCTGTTTTATTTCTTTTCTTTTTCTTCTAATTCGGTGATACGTTTATTAATAGCCTCAAGTTCTTCTTTTAAAGCTTTTGCTTCTTCGGCTAACATCTCCATCTCTTGTTTAGGCTCTGCTGCTGGTTGGTAAAATCCGCCACCATAGGGCATAGGAGAAGCTATTTGTTTCTTTTCAAAAGATTCTTATTTATAATGATAATCATTTTCAATAAATTTGGGTAAAAAAAATGCATATTCATTCTTTACTAGTTGAACACTTCTCACATAATCCATAAAATTGAATAGTATGATTTTTAATTTCAAAACTATATTTTTTCGAAAGTTTTTTCTCCGTTTTTTTTAGTAATTCTAATTCCTCATCTACAAAATCTGTATAATCGATTATCCGACCACAATTAGTACATATTAAATGGTGATGATGCGATGGCTCCTTAGGACCACGAGATAACTCATACCTGGCTCGTCCATCGCCAAAATCAAATTTAAAAATTAATCCCATATTAATCAATAAATCTAAGGTTCGATAAACCGTGGTAAGACCAATAGCTGGATAAATATTATGTACTTTTAAATAGATATCTTCTGCGCTTAAATGTTCTTTGGATTCATCTAAGACCTGTAAAATGATTTGGCGTGGAATAGTAATTCTATAACCACACTCTCTAAACTCACCGTGCCACCATTTTGCTGGCTCTCTACCCCATCTTCCTGGCATATTCATCCTT
>NZ_PFKO01000256.1:10281-11469 GCF_002784285.1 Candidatus Infernicultor aquiphilus | reverse complement strand
TCATTAATATACTATATTAATATAAACTATTTTGTCAAATATTTTTTACAAACTAAAAGCGAAAAGCGAAAAAGTAAAAATCATAATTCAAAATTCAAAACCTTTAAAATCTTCCCATTTGCCAATCTGCCGATCTACCAATTATATTAGTATTGCTTAGCGGTAACCAGCATTTCGTATTCTGTATATATTTTTAGATTTTTTATACATTACTTATTTCGGGCAGACCAAGGTCTGCCCCTACAACTCATTACAGATTACACCTTACTTATCACCGTATTTATTTACTACATACTATATACTCGATACTATATACTATTTTTCAATATACAAATCGTGTAATGGTTGCTAAAATAATGGCTAAAATAAAAGTAAAGGCAATAGTAAATAAAGTGCGTTTACTTCCTATCTCCCGCCACAGGACTGCAATAGTAGCTACACAAGGTATATAAAAGATAATAAAAACAGTAAAGGTCATAATCTGGGTTGTGGACATCACTGAGACAACATTAGCAGTTCCTAAGGCCTGGATCAACATTAACATAGAAAGTTCTTTACGAAGAATACCAAATATCAAAGTAGTCCCCACTACCAAGGGGAGGCCAAGTAAAGAAGTTAGAGGAGAAAAAAAATGATTTATTAAAGTATCTGCCCGAAAATAATGTAATAGACTTAAAATTGTGCTTCCAGCAATAAGTAAGGGCCAGGCTACAAAGATAAATTCTTTCATCCTGAGCCAGGTCTTAGCTAAAGCTACTTTTAATGAAGGAATATGATAAGCCGGAATTTCTAATATCATTCCCGGGGTTACCTCTGGCAGCAAGCGAGACAATATCTTTCCTGATATGATAATTACAATAAGATTTAAAATATAAATGGCTAAAGCTGCTTTAGGACTAATATAAAAAGCTACCAAAGCAAATATAATCGTCATCCTTGCAGCACAAGGAATCATAGTAGCTAATACAGAGGTAATAAAACGATCTCTTTCTGATTCTAAAATTCTAGTTGCCATTATGGCCGGGACAGTACAGCCATAGCCTAATATAAAAGGTATAATTGCCTTACCATGTAAACCAATTTTATGTAAGAAGGCATCCATAAGAAAAGCTATGCGGGGTAGATAACCTAAATCCTCTAAGATGGCTAAGCCAAATAAAAAGGGGAATAAATAAGGCAACACAATAG
>NZ_PFKO01000256.1:0-10264 GCF_002784285.1 Candidatus Infernicultor aquiphilus | reverse complement strand
CCAATTAAAGGAATTATACTATAAAAATAATTCAGTAATGGTTCTTCTACTATTTTCCCCACCTTAAAAACTAAATTAAAAAACAAATAAAAAATTAGACCTAGAGAAATATATCCCAAAATTGGATGCATTAAGACATTATCCAGATAATCTATTAAACTTGCATGGGGCTTAGTAAGTGAAACTACAGATTCGTAAATATTCATCGATAAATGATGCCGTTCAGAGGAAATAACTACATCAGGAGGTCTGCCGTGAACTTCTTTAAGCAAATTTTGAAAGTAATTAATCTCTTTAAAAATTTTTTTATCTCTATTTTTAAAATCTTCCATAAAATAACGATCATTCTCTAAATATTTAATAGCCAAAAATCTTTCAGGCACATTAAATTCTTTACTAATCTGCTTCTCCTTAATTTGTGCCGATAATTTTTCTATCACTTCCTCTACATCTTTACTAAAGTTCAGAGTTTTGCCTATTTTCTTTTTTTCTCCCATCTTATAGGCTGTTGAAAAAAGCTCTTTTATTCCCTTTCCTTTTACCGCAATTACCGGTACTACTGGAACATCGAGAATTTTAGATAACTTTTCAATATCAATCTTAATTCCTTTACGATCAGCTTCATCAATCATATTCAGACATATTACCATAGGTATTTTAAGTTCCAAAAGTTGAAGGGTAAGTTCTAAACTTCTACTTAACAATGAAGCATCAATAACATCTATAACTACATCAACGCTATTCTTTAACAAATACTTTCGAGCTTCAAGCTCAGCCAGGTCAAATGAGGTTAAAGAATAGGTCCCTGGCAAATCCACTAACTCTAAAGTCTGACCAAAAAGATTAAATTTAGTTAAATTATAGGTTACGGTCTTTCCAGGAAAATTAGAAGTTACTGCCTTATATCCCGCAACACTATTAAAGATAGTACTCTTACCTGAATTTTGTTGTCCCATAAGAGCTATTTTCATTATCCTACCTCCACCGTTACTTTTCTTGCCACTCCTCTACCTAAAGCAACTTGATTGCCGTGAACACTAATCAAAATAGGTCCATGCATAATAGCACTTTTTTTTATAACTATTTCATCCCCAAAATGTATACCCAAACCTCCTAAACGTTGTCTTAATCCCCATCCCCCAGAAATATTAATAACTCTTACTTTTTGACTTTCCTTTACTAAATCAAGAGTAGTTATCATCTTAGTTTAATCCTCTCCTTATAATTTTTTGATAAATTACAGATTTTTTATAATTCTTTTTGGTTTATAGCATATCTTTCTTTTTTAAATATTTTTGAAAATTCTCTGCCCATTTAGAATTATCTGGTAATAGATGTACAAATTCTATAAATTCGAGTAAACAATTGATAGTCTCTGGGGAAACATCATGCTCAAGCTTACAAGCGTCTTGATCAGCGTTTTCTTCACTAACCCCAATAATTTTCAAAAATTCCACCAATAAACTGTGGCGTCTTTTAATCTCTCGGGCTAATTTTTTACCTTTGTCAGTAAATACAATTCCACCATATTTCTCATATAATATATAATTATTTTCTGCCAATTTCTTAATCATCTCAGATACACTTGGGCGGGTTACTTCTAATTTATCGGCAATATCTTTTACTTTAATGTATCCTTTTCTACTCTGTAAATTCCATATCGCTTCCAGATAATCTTCCATATTTCGGGTAGTCATTTAATTTTTACTCCCCCTTCTTAATTACTCTTAGCTTTACTTAAAATTATTTTTAATCTAAAGGTTTACCTATCATTATTAGGTATACCTAACTATTCAAATCATATCACTATTGAATAAAAATTGCAAGAAAAAATTTATAAAACAATTCTCCAATTTACCAATTAATTAGTTGTTAGTATATCGTATCGCATAAGGTTGAAATAAAAAGACGTAGGGGCGTATTGCATACGCCCTCAATAATTTATGAAAACGTAGGACCAGTCTCCTCCGCTTTCATGAGGGCAGGCCTGCCTATCTATTAAGCATTATGTTTCTCCATAAAATAAAAAACAGGAGGTTAAAAAACCCCCTGCTTTTAATTTATTCTAAAGACATTTTCTTTTTACAAAAAATTTATTCTAATTTACCCACCCGAGAAAAACGGCGCTATAACAATTCTGTCACCATCTTCAATTTTATCAGTGGAGTTTATCTTCTCTCCATTGCGAATAACTACGAGGGGAAATTGCTTTTTTAGATTTATTTTAGATAATAATTCCTCCATAGTTATTGATTGAGGAAGCTCTAAATCTTTCTCACTAAATCCAGAATGATAGATTAAGTAACTGATAATTTTTAATTTAATCTTCACCATTTAAGTAAAATCCAATTCATTTACAGCTAGATTATTTCAAGGAAACAAACTTTTCCAGCTCGACAGACTCTTTTTCTAAATCCAGTTCTTGCATAGTCTTTTGCTTAGGAATACCTCTTGCGTCCCAATTCCGTAATTCGTAATAATAATCAAGTAACTGTCCATATTTATCCTTATCCAGGACTTTCCCAGCGATAATTCCTTCTTTATCAGCATTAGAAGGGTTAAACCAAATTTCTGGCGGATAGTCCCAATTTCTATCCCAATCAGGAAATTCTCGCACCCAGAAGGCCCGAATAAGAGCATAAATTCTATCTGCTACTTTCCAAAAATCATTAAGATTCCAATTCAATCCAGTAATTTTATTAAAATATTCTACATAGTGATCAATTCCCCAACCTAATTCAACCCAAGGGAATCGACAAGCCACAATAGTTTCAAAAAGACCCCCTCGAATTCTTTGTAATTCAATTACTTTTTTTGCCTTTCCTTGGTCATAAGAATCTCTTATGGTCTCATTAATTTCATAAGTGATAATCCAGGCTTCTTTATGATGAGCACCAATAGAGGAGGTCCCAAAAGCTAAAGCCATGCCGGGGATGAATTTACAATTATAAGCTGATATTTCTAATCCTTTTACCTGCATGGCATAAGTGCTTGAGCCTTGACCAATCTTTTCAGCCATTTTTTTAGTTCCCTGAGCAAGAAAATCTCCCTCTTCTTCTCTATAGGCAATTTTTCTCAAAAGTTCTTTGGCTTTTTCGGTTTCCCCAAATTTAAAGTCTCCTTTAATAACACCTTGTTTAATCACATCGGCATAAAAAGCTAAAACTCCTCCCGCTGAAATAGTATCTATTCCATAATCATCACATAGATAATTCAAGGAGGCAACCTGGGGTAAATCAAAAATTTCCAGGTCGCTTCCTAACATTCCAATATTCTCATAGTCCAATTCTGATTGATGTCCTTCTTGATCTAAAATAGCTATTCCGCAAGGCATACTACAGTTTGGACAGCCATAGGTAGCCACCCGAGCAGCATTTAGCCTTTCTCCATCTATTTTCCAGGCATCTTTAGAAGAAGTCTTTCTCATATTGCTTACTGGTAAAGCAGCTACTTCATTACACCAGGCTAAAACACCGGTAGTACCTTGTTTAGACCATCCAGTTTTTTGATCTATTTTTCTCACCTTTTTCAAATCACTATGCCCCAGCTCTTTCATAGCTTCTGGTTCAGCTACAGGTATCTCTTTAGTTCCTTTAACTACAATGGCTTTTAAATTCTTGGAACCCATTACCGCCCCCATACCAGGTCTACCTGCAGCTCTTCCTTCCATACTACGAATCATTGCATATAAAACCTTATTCTCACCAGCTTGACCTATGGTGAGAATACCGGCCGAACTTCCATATTTTTCATTAAGCCATCCTATACTTTTATATGAACCTTGGCCCCAAATTTCGTTAGCCGGAAGAAATTCTATTTTATCATCTTTAATATATAAATAAGTGGGGATATTTGCCTTCCCCTCAATAATTAGAAGATCATAACCTGCTTTCTTTAATTGGATGGTCAGCCGAGTACCTAAGTTTCCATCTCCATAGCCTCCAGTAAGAGGTGATTTCGCAGCTACCACAGTCTTCCCAGTATTGGGAGCAGGAATACCTGCAATAGGACCAACGGCAACAATAAGTTTATTCTTTGGCCCTAATGGGTCAATTCCTGGTTCTAACTCATCCCAGAGAATTTTGATAGCAAAGCCTCTTCCTCCCACCCATTTTTTGACAAACTGTTCGCTAAGTTGTTCTTCTTTAACTTTTTTAGTAGTTAAGTCTATCCTAAGAAGTTTACCGATCCATCCTTTCATTTCAAAACCTTCTAATACCATAATTTACCTAAATGAAGCCATCTTACCTTTTTACAATCAAAATAAGATGGCCTCATCTTTTAATTATTTATTAATAACTAAAATTTGTATTAAACTTCTTTTACTTCCTCTATCTTAGGTTCAGGCAGAGGGAAGGAAATTCCAGCTGATTTTGCGGAAATTGACGAAAATAGATAAAGTAGAATTCCCACTAATATTATTCCTAAAGGTAATATTAAACCTACCGAAATACCACTTCCTGCTGCGAGGTAAGCTAACACTGCCACCCCAGAAGCGGTAAAGGCGTAAGGAATTTGAGTTTTTACATGGTCCATATGGTCAGAACCTGAGAACATCGAAGACATAATAGTAGTATCAGAAATCGGTGAACAATGGTCTCCCATAACCGAACCGGTTAATATTGCAGATATGGCCAAAGGTAAAGGAACACCTAAAGCAAGGGCTAAGGGAATAGCTATGGGTACAGCAATAGCCATAGTCCCCCAGGAAGTACCGGTAGCAAAGGAAATCAGGTTACAGATTAAAAACATAACCATAGGTAATAAAAGGGGGGAAATTACTCCTTTAGCAGCATTTACTACATAAGGAGCAGTCCCTATTTCACTGCAAACATCACCGATTGACCAGGCGGAAAGTAAGATCAAATTAGCTAAAACCATCATTTTGGCTCCATCTATAAAGGCATCCATCATATCGGCTAAAGTTCCAATACCTTGAGCTTTATACATAATTATGGCAATAATTACTGCAAAAAAAGCTCCCCATAAAAGAGCAGTCATAGCATCGGCATCGGAAATTGCGGCGATGAATGATTCGGCAGAAGTTCCTCCCCCAGTCCACCACATTCCAAACATACTAATTCCTACTAGAGCAACGAGAGGCACAACCATATTCATAGTCTTCTGTGGAACATTTTCTAACATTCTTAATTGACTACCACCAGAAAGCGGGGTTGCTCCATCAGCAAAAACTTTACCGGTGGTTCTTGTTCTATATTCAGCTTTTAACATAGGACCATAATCCCTTCCAGATAAGGCAATGGCCAGAACCAATATTAAAGCAAAGATGCTATAAAAGCTATAAGGTATAGAATGTAAAAAAATAGAATAGGGAGTCATAGTAACTGAAGTGCCTTCAATAGCATCACCGATAAGCCCTACCTGATAACCAATCCAGGTAGAAATTAGAGCTATAGAGGCTACTGGGGCAGAGGTAGCATCTACAATAAAAGATAATTTTTCTCGAGACATACGCAACTTATCAGATACTGCTCTAAAGGCATTTCCAACTATAGCAGAATTGGCATAGTCATCAAAGAAAATTATCAAACCGAATAACCAGGCCGTAACTTGTCCACCACGAGAAGTCTTTACTTTATTAGTAACACTCTTAACAAAGGCTTGGGCTCCACCAGAAAGACAGATTAAACCAATAAGCCCGCCAACCACAAAGTCAAATAGTAAGATGGTAGCATTCCAACTATCTGCTGCATTCCCTACAATATAACCCAGGGTTTTAGTAACCCCGCTTAGGGGATTCCACCCTATTAAGATAGTGGCTCCTACCCATATACCGATAAACAGGGAGGCTAAAACTTGTTTAGTTATAAAACATAGAGTAATAGCCACTAATGGTGGCAATAAAGATAAGAAGCCGTAATTTTTTGCTACTTCTTCTTCAGCAGCCCAAGCTATTCCAGATAATATAAAGAACATAAATACCAGTAAAGTCAACAATAATATATTCTTATACTTGTTCCAATAATACATTCTTAATTCACTCTCCTTTTTTTAAAAAATAAACTTTTTCTCACCACTCAATTATAACCAATCTGTTAATTATGTCTTAAATCCCCTAATATCACCTCCTGTCTTTAAATTTTTGGTTCAAGACTTCTTCTAAATTCGGTCTACCAATTTCTTGCAATTCATATTTCACTCTTATTGATTTCTTATTAATCTGGATAATTCGGGTTAAATCAATAGGAGTACCAATAATGACTAAATCACAGTCAGCAGCATTTATAGTTTCTTCTAATTCTTGAACCTGTTTTTTACCATATCCCATTGCCGGTAACAAGATGCCTATGTCGGGATATTTAACATAGGTCTCGGCAATAGAGCCTACGGCATAGGGTCTGGGGTCTATAATCTCTTTAGCTCCAAATTTTTGAGCCGCCATTATCCCAGCACCATATTTCATTCCACCATGAGTCAAAGTAGGACCATCTTCAACTACCAATACCCTCTTACCTCTAATAAATTCGGAATGGTCCACGGTAAGTGGAGAAGCGGCCTCGATTAAAATAGCTTCGGGTGCAAGCAGATGAATATTTTCTCTTAGAAGATTAATCTTATCTAACTCAGCAGTATCTATTTTATTAATTACTACCACATCAGCCATTCTGAGATTAGCCTCTCCGGGATAATAAGTCATCTCATGACCAGCTCGATGAGGGTCAGTTACCACAATATGCAAATCCGGTTGATAAAAAGGAAGATCATTGTTCCCTCCATCCCAAAGAATTAGATCAGCTTCTTTTTCTGCTCTGGTTAATATTTCTTGGTAATCTACTCCGGCATAGAGTATATTTCCTCGATCGATATGAGGTTCATATTCTTCCCTTTCTTCAATGGTACAATTATAACAATCTAAATCGGCATAAGTCTCGTATCTTTGCCAGATTTGTTCTCTAAGATCACCATAGGGCATAGGGTGCCTGATTACAGCAATCTTGTAGCCATTTCTTTTTAATATTTCGCTAACCTTACGAGTAGTTTGGCTTTTCCCACAACCGGTGCGTACAGCACATATTGATACTACCGGAATCTTAGCTTTTAACATGGTGTTTTTTGGCCCCATTAATCTAAAGTCAGCACCACTCGATAATACTATGGAAGCTTTATCCATAACATACTGATGGGGAAGATCACTATAAGCTAAAATTACCTGGTCTATTTCATTTTTTTTGATTAAATCGGATAGATCTTCTTCTAGATAGATTGGTATCCCTTCAGGATATAATGGTCCAGAAAGTTCAGGAGGATACTTCCTACCGGCGATATCTGGTATTTGAGTAGCCGTAAAGGCAACTACTTCATAATTTGAATTATTTCTAAAATATACATTAAAGTTATGAAAATCTCTTCCAGCTGCTCCCATTATTATAACTCTATCTTTTTTCAATTAAATATTCCTCCTCTTAACATTAATTATTTTATTCGACATAACTTTTAAAAATCCTCTTTTTATTTTTATTTTTTATTAAAAATCTAAAAAACCTACTACACTTCAGCAACTGCCTTTTCTAACACATCGAGGGCCTCATCTAACTGTTCATCAGTAATCTCGAGTGAAACCAGCATCCTTAAAAGATTTTTATTTATTCCTGCGCCAGCAATAAGCACTCCATTTTTTACACATTCCTGAATAATCTGAGCAGTTTCTTCTGTGGCAGGTTCCTTAGTTTTTCTGTCTTTTACTAATTCTATAGCCATCATCGCTCCCATACCACGCACCTCACCTACTATAGAATATTTATCTTTCATCTTAAGGAATCGTTCTTTTAATTTTTCTCCAATCTTTACTGCCCTATCTAAAAGGTGTTCTTCTTCGATAATTTTTATCACTTCAAGAGCAGCTCTACAGGCTACTGGGTTACCCACACAAGTACCTCCAATACATCCTCCCGGAAGGGAATCGGTAATCTCTTTTTTAGAAATAACCGCTGAAAGAGGCAGGCCGGCAGCTAAAGATTTAGCCAGGCAAATAATATCTGGTTCTATATCCCAATTTTCTATGGCAAAAAACCTTCCCGTCCTTCCTATACCACTTTGAATTTCATCGGTAATAAACAACATCCCATATTTTTTGGTTAATTTTCTTAAGTGCTCTAAAAATCCTTCTACCGGAAGGTTAAATCCTCCTTCTCCCTGGATAGGTTCAACCACTATAGCGGCAACAGAGTCAGGGGTTACAGTATTAGCCAGTATTTTTTCAAAATCTTCAATTTCAATAGAAGGATGATAGGGAGTGGGGAAAGGTAGGCGGTATATTTCAGGAGCAAAGGGTCCAAAATGATATTTATAGGGCATCGCCTTATGGGTCATAGTCATAGTCAGAAGAGTCCGTCCGTGAAAAGCATTTTCAAAAACAATTATAGCTGGTCTTTTAGTGTAGGCTCGGGCAATCTTTACCGCATTTTCCACTGCTTCTGCTCCGGAGTTAAAAAAAGCAGCTGTTTTAGGGCTATTTCCGGGGGTTAACTTTACCAGCTTCTCGGCTAATTCCACCAGAGGTTCATAGGGAATAGCCGTAAAATCGGTATGTAGGTATTTTTCTGCTTGATCCTTAATTGCAGCTACCACTTTTTTATGGGTATGTCCTACTGCCAGACATCCCCATCCCCCGGTAAGGTCAATAAACTGATTACCGTCTACATCGGTAACTAAGGCTCCCTCACCATGGGCAATATAACAGGGAGAAAGAGAATCTCCCATAGGTTTAGCCACATACTTTTCTCTTCTTTGGGCAATTTCTTGGGACTTTGGTCCTGGTAAACTGGTTTTAAGGGAAATGAATTTGGTCATATAATTTTTCTCCTTTACCAAAATTTAACCAATTGAATTGGTATACTAAATATTCTAAAAAATTTACTAACCCATTAATATCTTATTACATCTTCTTAGAAACCTCAAGAATATTTATTTTCCTCCTTTTTAATTCTTCAAAGTATTTTTCATAAATTTTTCCTTCTATAGCATCTTCAGGTGCTACTATCCCTTTCTTGGTTATCTCTCCTTTTCCTAACATTACTGTAGCAATTGCTTCGGGAAAGGCAGTAACTCTTCCCATAGCAGAAATACCATTTTCGAGATCTGCTCCTTCCCACATATAATAATCGATTCTTATTTTTTGACCATTTTTTACTCCAGTTACTGTATTCCACATTACACAAACATCAGTTTCACCTTCTAAGGGTTTAAGCCTGGGAGTTATAACAAAAGATAAAAACTCACGAGGAGATATCTTCATATTTTTAAAATTTACCGGAGTAGATTCAAGCATCCCACATTCTTTTAACATCTTCACCCCCTCCCAATGACCTGGCCAACGAATAGTCTTTTCTGTACATTCTTTAAGTTGTGGTCTGGTATAAAGAAAACTGGGCATCCCTGGTGTAATGGCACAGGTCAACTCTTCGTCTCTACCTAATTGGTTAAATCTAAATTCTTCAAGATCATCCATTGCCTTTGCTTCTACAATTTTACCGTCCTTAACTACATCTACTTTAACCATATACTCTCTTAAAACATGCTCAAAGGTCCAGGTAATCATATATTTTAACGGATGTTTGTAGGCAAACTCTTTAGCCGGTATCCCTCCACATCTGGCTATAGCTGAGTCTGCTTGATCCATTTTCCTAATACCTTCACCTAAAGTAATATTAGTTAACCCTGGAGCAAAACCCATTCCATCAATAAAGGTTACTCCATTCTTTACCGCTTTTTGGTGAAGTGATTCTCCATATTCGTTTAAAGTCATTCCACTGGGAATTTCTAAACCTTCAACTTCATATTTATCTGGTTTCCTATGATATTCTTCTAAAATATCTACTGTATTGAGCCCTGTATCAATAGCCATATCCACAACTTTGTAACTGCACTTTCTATTGGGTAGAGCAATCGCCCCCACATCATATTTCTCCATTAATTTCATAGTTTCCTGGCGATTATTAACGTCAATGGCATGAAGCACTATTTTATTACTATTTATCCATTTTTTAATCTTTTTAAGAGTATTTTCCTGTCTGCCGGTAATTCCAACAATTCCTACTTCTTCAACTTGATAATTTTTAGCTAAATCCCAGGCAACAACAGAGCCCATCTTTCCTGATCCTCCAAAAACTAAAACTTTCATCTTCTTTCCTCCTTATTTGGTTATTCAGTTATTAAATTAGTCGATAGTGAATAAAAGTACTGCTTTTACAGTAGGGGTCGGATTTATCCGACCCGTTTTCATTGCGGGTCCGATGAATCGAAC
>NZ_PFKO01000380.1:0-2233 GCF_002784285.1 Candidatus Infernicultor aquiphilus | reverse complement strand
ATAAAATATTAGCTCGCCTATTTTTTTTATAACAGAACCGGCGAGACGCCTGTCCTGCGGATTTTATGGTGATTTTTGGTAGGGGTCGGATTCATCCGACCCGAGATTCCTTACGGGCTTGATAAATCAAGCCCCTACAAACACAAAAATTCTTATTCTTTAAATCAAGCACCTACTTTTTAAGTAATTTGTGAAATATTCTTATACCTATACGCTAAACGCTATACGCTAAATATAGTGAATGAAATAAGTAACAAAGCCTTATAAACCAAAATGTTCACTAATCATTTTGTTTATTTTGTTTATAATTTCCTGGTCTTCAATATTTCCTATTTTATTTATTAACTTTTTCTTATCTATGCTTCTAAGTTGTATAATCATTATTTTGGAATTTTCATTTAAACCTGCTGATTCCTTTGGAATATACACTTCGAAGGGGTATACTTTGTTTATATTAGAAGATAAGGGAGCAACTGTAACTAAGGGTGAAAACTGATTGTGAATATCGTTAGATATAATTACAGCGGGTCTTTTCTTCTTTACTTCGTGTCCAACAGTAGGGTCAAAATTGACTAAATATATTTCTCCTTTTTTAGGATATGCCATCATTTATAGTCCCCTCGAATTCTTGATTTTCTGTTTTTATTTCAGGGTAAGCATCTTTATAAGCTTTTATTAGGGTTTGTTCTTTTTGCTTTTGGAATTGTTTTTTTAATAAATCAGCAATAAATTTACTTCTCTTTCTATCAGGAATTACTTCTCTTAGGGTATTGACTAAATCTTTGGGTAATGAAATAGTTACTTTTTCTTGAGTAGTCATAATATACCTCCGTCTAATTAGGATATCTATTTATTACATAATAACATTATTATTTTTATTATCAAGGGGAAAATCGATTTGAAAATATTATTTAGCGGGTTCGATGAATCGAACCCCTACATCATATAATAGACAGGCGGGATGCCTGTCCTACTTTTTTTCCCCTCAAGATTACTTGGAATGACATTTTATGTAAATAACATATTGATATATTTTGTAATTTATATTATATTTTTAATAGAACAGTAAGGAGTGAATTAGAAAAAAGAGGTGGACGGAAAATTTTAAATATTGAAGATGGTGATATTGTCCGATTTACTGTAGAGGACAATAAGATAGTTATTGCCCCAGGGGCGATTGTGGATAAAGACCAGGCATATTTTTTTGGCGAGAGATGCCAGAAGGAGATTAGAGAATCAGAGAAGGAGTTTAAAGAGGGAAAATATTCTTCTTTTACATCAGCGTCCTTCCTTGCGAAATAAAACCATAAAAGGCACTATTAATACATGGGAATTTAGTATCAACAAAAATTATAGATGTATATATAGAAAGGAAAAAGAGGAAGCATATATTCTGGCTATAGTAAAACATGAAGATACCTTTTAAGAAAAAAGCTATGAAAGTAGCCTGTCCGTTTTTTTTATTTATACAATATGATTAGATACTGAAAAACTGGTAAACAAAACGAAAAAATGATATTATAAAATAAATATATTTTTTAAGTATAACTATTATATGGCTAAATCCAATTAATAATTTTAGAGGTTACAATATGCGACGACTTACTAAATGCCTAAATATTTCAAGAAAGGAAAAGAATTTATTATTACGTTGCCGGGAATCTATTTATAAGATATCTCCTAAGGCAAAAGTTATTCTTTATGGTTCAAGAGCTCGCGGAGATGACGTTCCTGAATCTGACTATGATTTACTTGTTTTAGTAGACCACCCAGTAACCCTTAGAGAGGAGGATATTTTTCGTCAACAATTATTCCCTATAGAAATTGAGACTGGTTATGTTCTTACTCTAAATATGTATCATTTAAGTGATTGGGATAGTCTCTTATATAAGGTAATGCCTTTTCGCCAAAATGTAGAAAGAGAAGGTTTAGTAATATGAAAAAAGAAATTAGGACTTTCCTCTTCTAAACATAGTGGTGTAAGAGCACTTTTCCATCAGAATTTTGTAAAAAATGGATTAATAAATAGAGAAATGGGAAAATTTTATGATAAGCTTTTTGATACACGGCAAAAAGGGGATTATGCGGATTTAGTATATTTTGATAAAAAAGAGGTAGGTTCTTGGTTTGATGAAGCTAAAAAATTTATAAGTTCTATTAAAAATATAATCGAATAAATAAGGTAATAAAAAAGGAACAGGCTATTTTTTGGAGAAAAAAAATACAATAAGTA
>NZ_PFKO01000019.1:18326-18672 GCF_002784285.1 Candidatus Infernicultor aquiphilus | reverse complement strand
CTGTGAGAAGGGGAAATAAATATGATTACAAAAAGAAATCTTCTCTGTGTAAAGGCGAAAGAAAAATTGGACCTTGGCCGGATATTACTCTATGAACCATATAAAAATATTTTGATAAAGTTTAAGGAGTTATGCCTTGATATTAATGCCGAAGATTTCGACCCTGTAGCCAAGGTTTATGATGGACTCTTAAGTGTTCCTTCTAATATTAGAGAATATTATGAGGCTTTATTGGGAGTTACTTCTTATTATCAACACAGTCAAGGTGGTAAAGGAAAGTATATAGAAAAGAAGCTTGCCTCTTCTTTTGAGACCTGTTCTCTTAATATAGAAATTAGTAGGCTTC
>NZ_PFKO01000019.1:0-18124 GCF_002784285.1 Candidatus Infernicultor aquiphilus | reverse complement strand
GAGAATAAAAAATCTCTATCCCAAGATGCCCATATAATCTTGTGAGAGGAGCAGAGAGAAATATCTTTTAGATTCTTTTTAAAAATGTGCAGACAAACTCTCTAAAGTAGAGAACTATCTCTTGAAGACATACAGATAAGATTAGAGAGAGATTGCCAATAATTTTATTCTAAGGACGGAAAATAATAATGATGAGGGCTATTGGTATAGTAGGCTATAAAAAAAGTGGTAAAACTACCTTACTTTTAAAATTAGCTAAAGAATTAATTGGCAGGGGTTATCAGGTTGCCGCCATAAAACATATATCCGGAGATATTGATATTGCTAATTCGGATACTACAAAATACAAAGAATATCTTTCTCAGGTAGCAGCAATCACCACCAAAGAATCAATACTTTATTTAGAAGGAAAAAGTAATTTAGAAGAGATATTAAAATTTTTAGATGCAGATATAATTTTAATAGAGGGTTTTAAGAATGAAAAGACTTTTCCTAAGATTGTATGTTTAAGAAAAGAAAATGAAAAAACTGAACTATTTGACGGATTACAACTAGGTACTGCTAGTGTTTTTCCGCCAAACACAAGTTATGACTTTTCTACTTTTAATATTTTAAAAATTGAAGACATCAAAAAGATGACTGATCTAGTGATTGAGAAATCTTTTAAGTTACCTAATTTAAACTGCGGTGCTTGTGGGCATCAGGACTGTTATGGATTAGCTCAAGAAATTGTTAAGGGAAATAGAACCATAGATGATTGTCCTTCTTTAGAACCTTCAACTTTAGTGAAGGTAAATGGAAAGATAATCTCTATGAATCCTTTTATAGCTAAAATAGTAAAAAATACTATTATTGGGCTTCTCTCTACCCTAAAAGGTTTTACCAAAGGGGATATAGAGATAAAAATAAAACAAAAATAAAAATAGTATATAGTATCGAGTATATAGTATCTCGCAAAGAAGAAGTCAGAAGTCAGAAGCCAGAAGCCAGAAGAAAGAAGAAAGAAGAAAAGATAGATTCCTGCTTCCGCAGGAATGACAGGGATTTGCAGGAATGACAGGGATTTGATTTATCAAACTCGTAATAAGTGTTTAATTAAAAATTAATATTAAATTAGTAAAACAGAGTATTTTATGCTATACGTTACCCGTTAAACGTTATAAATAAATAATTATTTTATGGAGGTGAATCTTTATTGTCGGTAGTTTTGACTAAACCAAAAGCAAATAATAAAGAAAAGGTTAAAGAAGAAAAAATATATGATGTAATTATAATTGGAGGAGGCGCTGCTGGTTTAACTGCAGGGATTTATCTTGCTCGAGCTCGAATGGATACTTTATTAATTGAAAAGATGAGTCCAGGTGGGCAAGCAATTCTTACTGAGATTATTGAAAATTATCCCGGCTTCCCTCACGGTATAGCAGGGCCAGAATTGATGCAAAAGATAGAAGAACAAGCTGTGCGATTCGGTCTAAAGATAGAATACGGTGAAGTGCTAAAAGTAGAAATAAAAGAAGAAAAGCAAGATAAGATAAAAATAGTAAAAACTGATCATCAAGAATATAAGACTCTGGCAATTATTCTTGCTTCTGGAGCAGAAGCCAGAAAATTAGGAGTACCAGGAGAAGAAAAGTTAATCGGAAGAGGAATTTCTTATTGTGCTACCTGTGATGCTCCTTTTTTTCAAAACCAGAAGGTGGTAGTGGTTGGAGGAGGAGATACTGCCATTGAAGAGTCTTTATATTTAAGCAAATTTGCCCGAGAGATAACCATCATCCATCGCCGAGATAGATTGAGAGCAACCAAGATATTACAGGAAAGAATTTTTTCTAATAAGAAGATAAATATTGCCTGGGATTCAATAGTGGTAAAAATATTGGGTCAGGAAAAAGTAGAAGGTGTGTTAATTAAAAATATTAAAACCGGACAGGAAAGAGGAATTTCCAGTCAGGGTGTTTTTATGTTTGTAGGGTATTTACCCAATACTAAATTTTTAGAAGGGATAATAAAATTAGATGATAGAGGTTATATTGTAACTGATGATAATATGATGAGTTCACATGAAGGCATCTATGCCTGTGGAGATGTGCGAAAAAAAATCTTAAGACAGGTGGTTACTGCCTGTGGAGAAGGAGCTACCGCGGCCTTTGCCGCTGAAAAGTATATCGAAGAGTTAAAAGGAGTTTCTTATAAATAAGAGAGAAGAAAGGATAAAATAGAAGAATGGAATTAGGATTATCCTCATTTTTATTTGAAGATTGTAAATTAGAATCAAAATTACCTCTGCTTAAAGAAGCAGGAATAAAATATATTGAAGTAAAACCAAAAGAAAGACACTTTGATTTTCAAGATCCAAAATATCTCGATGGAATGGCGAAAGAGTTTAAAAAGTATGGAATAAAAGCGAAATCAATGCATATGCCGACCAATAGTGTAGATATTTCCTTAATTGAGGAATATGATCGAGTATGGTCTGTCCGAGAAGTAGAAAAAGCAGTTCTTGCCCTACTAAGATTGGAAGGAGAAATAATAGTAATTCATCCTGGAAGTAAGATAGAAGATGAAAAAATGAGGAAGAAACGTCGAGAAAAGAGTGAGCAAAGCTTAGAGGAGATATTAGAGTTTTGTGAACACTGGGGAATTAAGATTGCCCTGGAAAATACTTTGCCCGGTAAAACTGGTGATAGTATACTTGAGATTTTAGAGATAGTAAAGAAGTTTAATTCTAAAAATTTAGGAGTTTGTTTAGATACCGGTCATTGTCATATAACTTCATCTCTTTATGGACATAATGATGTACCTGCGTGCCTTAATGATATAAATAATTATTTATATCATTTACATATCCACGATAATTTCGGAAAAAGCGATGACCATTATTTACCCTTTGAGGGAAGTATAGATTGGGAAAGATTTGTAAAGAACTTAAAAGAGATTGATTATAAAGGAGTATTTATGTTTGAATTAAGAAATACAGGAAATACTGCAGAAATGCTCCAAAAAGTTAAAGATATATATCTAAAATTATATCGATGGGATAAAAATGACTGAAAAAAAAGGGAATCTTTATTGGTTACGAAGAACATTACCTGACCAAAGGGTTTTAGATCGAATGGATGCATTATTAGAAGGTCTAAATTTACATACAGTTTGTGATAGTGCCTTATGCCCTAATCGAGGTGAGTGTTTTAAAAGCGGGACTGCTACCTTTATGATATTGGGGGATATTTGTACACGTAATTGTAGATTTTGCGCCGTAAAAAAAGGAAAACCTCTCCCCTTAGATCCAGAAGAACCTTATCATATTGCCCAAGCTGCCAAACATTTACAGCTTAAACATATTGTAGTTACTTCCGTAACTAGAGATGACCTCCCGGATGGTGGGGCGGAACACTTTGCGGAGACTATTATAGAAATTAAGAAACAACTCCCTAAAAGCACAATAGAGGTATTAGTACCTGATTTTAAAGGTTCCTGGGAGGCTCTTCAAAGAGTAATAGATGCTCAACCAGAAGTTATAAATCATAATATCGAAACAGTTAATCGTTTATATAGACTAGTTAGACCCAAGGCTATTTATAAACGTTCTTTGGAATTATTAAGACAGGTTAAAATTCGAGATAAGAATATTATTTCTAAATCAGGGATTATGGTAGGTCTAGGAGAAGAGGAGGAAGAGATTATCCAGGTGATGAAAGATTTAAGGGAGGTGGATGGTGATATTTTAACTATAGGTCAGTATTTAAGGCCTTCTCCTCTTCATTTAAGGGTACAGAATTATATTCATCCAGATAAGTTTGAAGAATATCAGAAGATAGGAATGTCTTTAGGCTTTAAATACGTGGCTTCTGCTCCTTTAGTACGCAGTTCCTATCATGCGGGGGAAATTTTAAAAGACATATTAATTAAATATAAAAATTTATAGTTAATTTCTTTGATATATTTAAGTATATCTGATAAAATTAAAATCAATAATTAAATAAAGAATTGATTTATTATAAAAAATTTAAAAAGACAAAATATTCAAGGGTAATATTTACACCTCTTGCTTGATGAGAAGAAAAAGGTTGAGATATAAATAAAAGGGATTTCAAGGGGAAAGGATTTCCCCTTGAATATCTTGTAAAAATTGATCAAGAATAAGGAGGACAGCTTTTCATGACCAAGTATGACATAAATAAGGTAAGAAATATTGCTTTGGTAGGACACGGTGATTCTGGTAAAACTTCACTTGTTGAGGCTATGCTTTATGACTCAGGAATGATTAACAGATTAGGAAATATCGGGCAAGGTAATACTACTACTGATTATGATCCTAGAGAAATAAAAAAGGGAATAACTATCAATTCATCTTTGGCTTATTTAAATTGGAAAGATTTATTAATAAATATTATAGATACCCCCGGTTACCTTGACTTTATTACCGATACCCAATCAAGTCTTAGAATTATAGATAATGCCATAGTAGTAATATGTGGAGTATCAGGAGTAGAAGTACAGACTGAGAAAGTATGGGATTTTGCCAACAAATATAAACTTCCCCGAGTAATTTTTATTAATAAAATGGAGCGGGAAAGAGCAGATTTTTATCGAATAAAAGATATGATTAACAAAGTTTTTGGATCATCCGTCATTTCAGTACAGTTGCCTATTGGTCAGGAAGAGAACTTCAAAGGCATAGTTGATTTAATAAAGATGAAAGCCATTATTTATAAAAAATCAGGAGAGGGCAAGCCAATCTTTGAAGAACAAGAAATTTCACCAGATATTAAAGAACAGGCAGAATCTTATCGTAAAGAATTAATAGAAGCAGTAGTAGAATTTGATGATGAGCTTTTAATGAAATATTTAAATGGAGAGACTTTAACTAATGAGGAGATTAATTCTTGTTTAAAACAGAGAATAAAAGAAAGAAAAATTATTCCCATTCTTTGTGGTTCAGCTACTATGAATTTAGGAATAGAGCTTCTGATTGATTTTATAGCTGAATATCTTCCTTCCCCATTGGATATGCCTCCGATTGCCGCCAAGAATATAAAAACTTCTTCTGAAGAAATGATAAAAAATTCTCTTGATTCCCCCTTTTCTGCTTTTGTTTTTAAGACTGTAGCAGATCCTTATGTAGGGAATTTAACTTATTTTAGAGTATATTCAGGAAAATTAAATGAAGATTCGAATGTTTACAATTCTTCAAAAGGTGAAGATAGTAAAGTAGGGAAAATTTATAAAATGCAGGGCAAGAATCAACAGTTTATTTCTGAAATTTGTGCAGGAGATATAGCTGCTGTAGCAAAACTTAAAAATACTACTACTGGTGATACTCTCTGCGCAAAAGATTATCCTGTATTATTTGAAAAAATAGTATATCCTGAACCGATAATGTCACTGGCAATTTATCCTAAAACTAAAGGAGATGAGGATAAATTAAGTATTGCAATAAGTCGGATCATTGATGAGGACCCCACAGTTAAAGTTTATAGAGACGAAAATACCGGGGAAACTATAATGACTGGTATGGGGGAATCCCATCTGGAAGTAATAATTGACACTATGGAAAGTAAGTTTGGAGTAGAAGTTGAGAAAAGTACTCCTAAGGTAGGCTATAAAGAGACTATTCGAAAAAAAGTTCAGGTAGAAGGAAAATACAAAAAACAATCTGGTGGTAGAGGTCAATATGGACATTGTTGGTTAGAGCTTGAACCTAAAGGTAGGGGAGAAGGTTTTGAGTTTGCAGACAAAATAGTTGGTGGAGTAATTCCACGTCAATATCGTTCTGCAGTGGAAAAAGGAGTGATTGAAGCAATGGAAAAAGGAGTGCTGGCAGGATATCCTACCGTAGATATGAAGGCTGCAGTTTATGATGGCAGCTATCATCCAGTGGATTCTTCAGAAATGGCTTTTAAGGTAGCAGGTTCAATGGCTTTTAAAAAAGGAGCAGCACAAGCTAACCCTATATTATTAGAACCCATTATGGATATTGAAGTAATAGTGCCCAAAGAATATATGGGAGATATAATTGGTGATTTAAATAGTAAAAGAGGAAAGATAATGGGTATGGAAGAATCATCAACCGAAAAACAGGTTATTAAAGCTAAGATTCCTCAGGCGGAAATATTCAAGTATGCTATTGACTTAAGATCAATTACTCAGGGGAGAGGAACTTTTACGGTGAAATTTTCCCATTATGAAGAGGTTCCAGCTAATATTGTACAGGAAATAATTGCTAAAGCCAAAAAAGAAGAGGAAGATAAAAAATAATTTCTTAAAAAAATTTAAAAAATATTTTTAAAAAAGAAGGATTTTTAAATTAGATATAGAATATATTATATAAAGATAAAATTATTTATCGGTTTATACTAAAAAAATATTATAAAAAAAGGGGAGGTGTAATAATATGGCAGATTTAGCTTGGTATTGGTGGGCAGCAATTATTGGAGCGATAGCATATTTGATATGGTATTTTGCAGGAGCATAGAATAAAATATAAATTAAAATTAAATTACTACTAAAAATTATAAGAAACGTTTCTATAGGTGCAGGGTGATACAAATTGTCCTGCACTTTATTTATTAAAAAAGAGGAAATTATATTTTTTTTAGACATTGTCGTATAAAATAATAAATATTATTACCCCAATAAATAAAGTGATTAATTTGAAATTTCAGAAAAATAAAAAATACATTTTATCAATTTTACTTTTAATCCGGAGTATGGGAAAAGAGAAGCCGAATTGAATATCGAAATCAGGGGAGGTTTTATAGATATTGAAGTAGTTCCTTTACTATTACTATAATCATAATTAATAAGTAATTCAAAATGTTGACTTTTATGTTTTTATAAATTATACTTAAAACGGACTGAATTAGAAAAAGACAGAAAACTCACCTTCAAGTTTTGTAAGCGAAAATTAGATTAAAAAACTTGATTTAAGATTTAAGTGTAGTTTACAACGTTTAGCAAGCGTTAATTGTTTAATAAGAGTAGATTATATGGGGCTGTAGCGCAGTTGGGAGCGCGCCTCCTTGGCGTGGAGGAGGTCGCGGGTTCGATCCCCGCCAGCTCCACCAAATTATAATATCTACTAAAAAAGGGTGGTACCACGGGAAATCTCGTCCCTAGTAATTTGATTAATTGCTTGAGGCGGGATTTTTATTTTTAAGGAGGAATATTCAAAAATGGAAGATAAATATAATTTTATCGAAGTTGAAGAAAAATGGCAGGAATATTGGAAGAAAAATAATTTTTTTAAATCTTATCTAGATTCTAAAAAACAAAAATATTATGTTTTAGAAATGTTTCCTTATCCTTCAGGAGAACCTCATATGGGGCACGTAAAAAATTATGTTATTGGTGATGTAGTAGCTAGATATAAACATTCTCAAGGATATAATATTTTACACCCTATGGGTTGGGATGCTTTTGGTTTACCCGCGGAGAATGCGGCTATTCAACATAAAATTCACCCTTCAATTTGGACTAAAAATAATATTCAAAAAATGAAAAATACCCTCATAAAGATGGGTATTAGTTATGATTGGGATAGAGAAATATCAACCTGTAAACCAGATTACTATAAATGGACCCAGTGGATATTTTTACAGTTATATAAAAATGGATTAGCTTACAAGAAGAAAGGAGTAGTAAACTGGTGCCCTTCTTGCTCTACCGTATTAGCTAATGAACAAGTAGTAGAGGGAAAATGTGAAAGATGTGGGGCTGAAGTTACCAAAAAAGAGTTACCTCAATGGTTTTTCAAGATTACTGAATATGCTCAGAGCTTGCTTGATGATATGGAATGTTTAGAAGAATGGCCCGAGAGAGTGTTGACTATGCAGAAAAATTGGATAGGTAGAAGTGAAGGAGCCAGGATTGAATTTCCCATAAAAGGAGGAAATAAAACGATACCAGTTTTTACCACTCGACCAGATACCCTCTATGGAGCAACTTATTTTCTGTTAGCCCCCGAACATCCTTTGGTAGAAGAGATAATAATAGACTCACCTTATAAAGATGAAGTTCAAAGTTTTATTAAAGAAGTAAGTAAAGAAAGTACGATAGAAAGAATATCAACTACTTTAGAAAAAAGAGGATGTTTTACTGGTAAATATGTAATAAATCCTATAAATAGTGAAGAAATTCCTATTTGGGTTGCAAATTATGTATTAATGGAGTATGGAACCGGTGCTGTAATGGCAGTCCCGGCTCATGATCAAAGGGATTTTGAATTTGCTAAAAAATATAACCTTCCTATAAGGATAGTTATTCAGCCAAAAGACCAAGAAGTTTCCTTTAACACCTTGGAGGCTGCCTTTGATGAAGAGGGCATCATGGTTAATTCTGGTCAATTTAACGGTTTACCCAATGCTAAGGCATTAGAAAATATAATTGACCATTTGATTAAAAAGGGTTATGGAAAGAAAGAAGTCAATTATAGGTTAAGAGATTGGCTTATTTCTCGGCAGCGTTATTGGGGAGCACCGATACCCATAATTTATTGTCCTGATTGTGGAATGGTCCCTGTCCCCGAAGAAGACTTACCCGTTTTACTCCCAGAAAATGTTGATTTTAGACCAACTGGAATGTCTCCCTTAGAAAGGAGCAAAGAATTTGTAAATACGATTTGTCCTAAATGTGGCAAAAAAGCCAAGAGAGAAACAGATACTATGGATACTTTTGTCTGTTCTTCTTGGTATTACCTTAGATATTGTTCTCCTCAGTGTGATACTGCTCCTTTTAATACTCAGGAATTAAAATATTGGATGCCGGTAGATCAATATATCGGTGGGGTAGAGCATGCAATATTACATCTATTATATTCTCGGTTTTTTACTAAAGCTTTATATGATCTGAAATATGTTAATTTTAAAGAACCGTTTAAAAGACTCTTTACCCAGGGAATGGTTTGCAAAGATGGTGCAGCAATGTCTAAATCCAAAGGTAATGTGGTTACTCCAGGAGAAATATTTTCTAAATTTGGTATTGATGCTACCAGGGTAATGATACTATTTGCTAGTCCTCCAGAAGTAGATATGGAATGGACTGATAAAGGAATGGAAGGGGCATCTCGATTTTTGAATCGGGTTTGGCGCTTAATTTATAATAATTTAGATTATTTTAAAAAGGTGAGAAGCAAGGAAGAAGTTTTCTTGGAAGATATAAGTGATGAAGCTAAAAAAATAAGACAAAAAACTCATCAAACCATTAAAAAAGTTACTGAAGATATAGAAGAAAGATTTCATTTCAATACTGCCATTAGTGCAATCATGGAGTTAACCAATGAGGTATATAAGTTTCAGCTGGAAGAAAAAGGTGGCAAAGAAGGAGATGTTTTTGTTTTAAGAAAGGCATTAGAAATAATAATTAGGCTTTTGGGTCCGATCGCTCCTCATTTTTCAGAAGAGCTATGGCAAGAGATGGGAAATAAAGAAAGTATTTATATGCAGCCTTGGCCCAAGTACGATGATATATTATTAGAGGAAGAGGAGAAAATAATTGTAGTTCAGGTAAATGGAAAATTAAGAGGAAAATTAACAGTTTCTGCATCTTATAATGATGAAAGGATAGAAAGGGAAGCACTCTCCATACCAAAAATTCAAGAAAAAATTGAAGGTAAAAAGATTATCAAGATTATCGCTGTTTCTGGGAAATTGGTAAATATTGTGGTAAAATAATAAACAAATATTAAAATAAATTGAATTCAGAATCCAGAATCCAGGAGCCAGAATAGGACCGTATTTTGTAAAGTGGATATTATATCACCTATATTCTGAATTCTGACTACTGACTCCTGAATTCTTAAATATTATAAAAAATTTTAAATTAAATAAAAAGGGAGGAAACATTATGGCTACTTTTAGTGACTTAAATAATTTTGTTGGTATTGGCAGGTTGACTCGAGATCCAGAATTGAGATATACACCGGCCGGGAAGGGGGTATGTAAATTTGGTATTGCTATAAATAGAACTTATAGAAATCAGGAAGGAAATAATGTAGATGAAGTTCTCTTTATAAATGTGACAACCTGGGGTAAACAGGCAGAAAATTGTTCCCAGTTTTTAAAAAAAGGCAGAAGAGTAGCTATAAATGGCGAACTAAGATCTAATAATTGGCAGGACAAAGAGGGGAATAAAAGAGTGTCTTTTGAGATTAATGCCAGAACGGTGCAGTTTTTAGATTTAATAAAAGATACCGGTATGGCCAAAGAAAGTTATCCTGCAGATAGTGAAGAGGGTATTCCCGAGGAAGTAGTGAACGAAGATGCTCCAGTAGCTCCAGTATCAGAAAACGATATTCCGTTTTAAATAAAATAGTATATAGTATGTAGTATATAGTATATAGTGAAGAAGAGAAAAGACAGAAGATAAGAGTCAGAAGAAATAGATTTTGCAATGTTCCTAAATATTATGCCAATATTATTATAGACAAAGAAAAAAAGAGATGTTATAATATCACTTACCAAGTAAAAGATAAGTGGGCGGGTAGCTCAGTTGGGAGAGCACTGGTTTTACACGCCAGGGGTCACAGGTTCAATCCCTGTTCCGCCTACCAATTTTTAATATAAATATAACGGGGTCGTAGTGCAGCTTGGTTTAACACGCCTGCCTGTCACGCAGGAGATCGCGAGTTCAAATCTCGTCGACCCCGCCATTTTTATTATATTTAAGGCGATTTAAAAACGCCGAGATAGCTCAGTTGGTAGAGCAGTGGACTGAAAATCCACGTGTGCCCAGTTCGATTCTGGGTCTCGGCACCATTTTTTTGTTTTTGCGGAAATAGCTCAGCGGTAGAGCATCGCCTTGCCAAGGCGAGGGTCGCGGGTTCAAATCCCGTTTTCCGCTCCATTTTATAAAAATTAATGAGGCGGCATCGCCAAGTGGGAAGGCAAAGGACTGCAAATCCTTCATCCTCGGTTCAAATCCGAGTGCCGCCTCCATTTAGCTTTTTATTCAGAAAGATTATTAATTGCCCTAAGTGGGCGGTTAGTTCAGAGGAAGAACGCTTGCTTGACACGCAAGAGGTCACTGGTTCAAGTCCAGTACTGCCCACCATTGTGAAATAAAGATAAAATTAGTAGGAAAAAGTAGGTTATTCTTTTATAAAAGAGAGTAGATATTAAAGCTGTGAATATCTATATAAATAGCTAACCGAATACCTTCCTATAAATATGACCTAACTTAAAAAAATTAAAAAAATGAGTAAGATTAGGCGGTTTATATCCGTTAAAATATTTTTAAGTGAGTTAAATTTATATATTTATATATTTTTAACTAAAAAAGGTGGAACCGCGAGATAGGCTTATTTAACTTCTCGTCCTTTTCAGATCAGGACGAGAAGTTTTTTTATTTAAATGAAGGAGGTAAATATTATGTCCAAAATTAAAGTTATTTTATTAGATGGTTCGGAAGTAGAATTGAATAAAGATGCAACTTTATATGATGCTGCTCTTAAAATAAGTCAAAAATTTGCTAAAGAAGCTATTGCTGGCATAGTAAATGGAGAAAAAAAGGATTTAAATTATACCTTGAAAAATAATGACCGAATTGAAATTTTAACTTTTACTTCCCCTGAAGGTAAAGAAATTTATTATCATAGTACTTCCCATATTATGGCTCAAGCGGTAAAAGAATTATTTCCTCAGGCTAAATTAGCCATTGGACCAGCCATTAAGGATGGTTTCTATTATGATTTTGATTTAGATCGTCCGTTTACTCCAGAAGATATGGTAGTTATTGAGAAAAAGATGGAAGAGATAATTGATAGAAATCTTCCTCTAAAAAGAATAGAAGTAAGTAGGGAAGAGGCTAATAAATTATTTAAAGAAAGAAAAGAGGATTATAAGTTAGAGCTTATTAGGGATTTACAAGATGATATGCTTACTTTATATCAGCAGGGAGATTATATTGATTTATGCAGAGGACCCCATATTGCTTCTACTGGGAAGATAAAAGTTTTCAAACTTTTAAGTATTGCCGGGGCCTATTGGAGAGGGAATGAAAAAAATAAAATGTTACAACGTATTTATGGGATTTCTTTTGATAAAAAATCCGAATTGGATAATTACTTGATATTGATTGAGGAAGCAAAAAAGAGAGACCATCGAAAATTGGGAAAAGAATTAGAATTATTCAGCATGCATGACGAAGGAGTTGGGTTCCCTTTCTTTCATCCTAAGGGAATGGTGTTAAGAAATATATTAGAGGATTATTGGAAAGAAGAACATTACAAGAGTGGCTATACAGAAGTTAAAACTCCGATTATCTTGAATAAATCCTTATGGATGAAATCTGGGCATTGGGATCATTATAAGGAGAATATGTATTTTACCAAGATAGATGAGGAAGATTATGCTATTAAACCAATGAATTGTCCTGGAGGAATTTTAATTTATAAATGCACCCTTCATAGCTACAGAGATTTACCGCTTAGAATGGGAGAGTTAGGGTTAGTGCATAGGCATGAATTATCCGGAGTGCTTCACGGACTATTCAGAGTAAGGTGTTTTACTCAAGATGATGCTCATATATTTATGACTCCAGAACAGATTAAGGATGAAATAAAAGGGGTAATTGATTTGACTGATCGGATATATAAGACCTTCGGCTTTTCCTATCATGTGGAATTAAGTACTAAACCAGAAAATGCTATGGGTTCTGATGAAATATGGGAAATGGCTACTAATAGTTTAGAAGAAGCCTTAATAGATAAGAAAATTAATTATGTCGTTAATGAGGGTAACGGGGCATTTTATGGTCCAAAGATAGATTTTCATTTAAAAGATTGTATCGGTAGAAGTTGGCAATGCGGGACTATACAGTTGGATTTTATTATGCCAGAAAAGTTTGACCTTTTCTTTATCAATAAAGAGGGAGATAAGGAAAAGCCAGTTATGTTGCACCGAACTATTTTAGGAAGTATAGAGAGATTTATGGGGATACTTATTGAAAATTTTGCGGGAGCATTTCCTTTGTGGTTGGCCCCTGTTCAGGTAAAGTTATTACCTATTGCGGATAGACATATTAAATATGGAAAAGATATAATAAAAAAATTAACCAAATATAATATAAGGGTGGAGTTGGATGAGGTTAATGATAAAATTGGTACCAAGATAAGAAAAACTGAGCTAGAAAAGATACCTTATATGTTAATATTTGGGGATAAAGAATTAGAGGAAGATCTCGTATCAGTAAGGAAAAGAGGAAAGGGAGATTTGGGAAGGATAAAGATAGCTAAATTTGTAAAAAATGTTTTAAAAGAAATTAAAGATAAAAAATTACCATAATATAAATTTTTAAAACCACATCGGTGGGTGTGATAGTGTATTGACTAAATATATAGAATATGTTATAGTTTTTTAAAAATAATAAGAGATTAATTGAATCTACAGAAAAATAAAAATTTATGTGTTTATCTATTAAAATCAATAAGAATATTTTTTAAAGATGACTTTAAAATTGGAATACAATAGATAGAAATTAATAAAATAATCATCTTTAATTAGTGTAAAGGGGGAAAATAGGTATTAGTTCAAAGTTAAGAGCGAATAAAGAAATTAAAGTAGATAAGATCAGACTTATAGACTTTGAAGGCAATCAAGTAGGAATAGTAAGTAAGAAAGAGGGTCTTGAACTTGCTGAAAAGGATAACCTTGATTTAGTTGAAGTTGCACCAGAGGCTAATCCTCCAGTTTGTAGAATTATTGATTATGGAAAATATAAATACTCGCTGGATAAAAAAAATAAGAGTGGAAAAAAGAAACAAAAAAATAGCGGGATGAAAGAAATAAAGATGCGTCCAAATATAGGAGAACATGATTATAATTTTAAAATAAAACATTTGGGTAATTTTTTAAAAGATGGTAATCAAGTTAAAATTACCATAATGTTTAAAGGACGCGAGATGAATTATATAGATTTAGGAAGACGATTATTGGAACGTATAATTAAAGATACTAATGAAATAGCTAAAGTTGTAAAGGAACCAAAATTAGAAGGACGAAATATGACTTTAGTTTTAATGCCCAAATAATTAAATCTTACAGAAGAAAGGTAAAATAGATATATGCCTAAAATGAAGACACATAAAAGCTCAGCAAAAAGATTTCGAGTAAAAAAATCAGGTACGGTATTAAGGTCAAAAGCTTACAAGAGCCACATTTTGACCAAAAAAACTGCAAAGCGTAAGAGGAATTTAAGGAAGGCTGCCACAGTGGATAGTACTGATATGAAAAGAGTTAGAAGAGCATTACCGTATGCTTTTTAATTTTTAGAGGTATCGAAGTATTATTTAAAATACTATTAAATTAAGAATATAAATAAAAATAAAGGTAAATTAGAAATATAATTCAGATATAAAAAATAAGGAGTGAATAGGATGCCAAGAGCGACGAACAGTGTTGCCTCAAGAAGAAGGCGGAAAAAAGTACTGAAATTAACTAAAGGTTATTGGGGGGCTAAGAGTAAACTATTTCGTATTGCCCACACTCAGATGTTAAAATCTCTTTCTTATGCTTATAGGGATAGAAGAGCGAGAAAGAGAGATTTTAGAAGTTTATGGATAATTAGAATCGGTATTGCTGCAAGCAATGAAGGGGTATCTTATAATAAATTTATAAGAGGTTTAAAAGATGCCGGAGTGGTAATCAATAGAAAAATATTAGCTGAATTCGCAGTTAATAATCATGAAGCTTTTATTAATTTAGTAAAAGTAGCTAAAGAAAGTATTAGCTAAAAGGGTGGTACCGCGAAAAAGGTTTATGATTTTCGTCCCTTTATAAGAGAGAGAAAACCTGAACCTTTTTTTTATTTTATAAGGATATTAATCGGCATTATTAATAAGGAGGGGATACTTTTGGAGAAGAAAATAAAAAAAATTAAAGAAGAAATTATTTTTAAATCAAATTCGGTTAGTAATTTAAAGGATATTGAAAAAATAAAAGTAGAATATTTAGGTAGAAAAGGCCTGGTAACTCTCCTATTGAGAAGATTAGGAGAACTTTCTACTCAAGAAAGACCGAAAATTGGACAGTTGTTAAATCAGACTAAAAGAGAGATTGAAGAGTTATTAAAAATAAAAACTATAGAAATAGAAAAATTAGAAAAAAATAAAAAATTAAAAGAAGAAAGTATTGATGTAACCCTTCCTGGGAAAAAGTCAGATAGAGGAACTATCCATCCCATCAACTTAGTTTTAAAGAAAACGGAAGAAATATTTTTAAGTATAGGCTTTAAAATAGAAGAAGGTCCAGAAGTAGAATTAGATTATTATAACTTTGAAGCACTTAACATACCTAAAGATCATCCAGCCAGAGATGACCAGGATTCTTTTTATTTAAACAGAGAGATTTTACTTCGAACTCATACTTCACCAGTAGAAATTAGAGTTATGGAAAAACAACAGCCACCAGTCAGGATTATTGCTACCGGGAAATGTTATAGACGTGATGCTGCGGATAGTACTCATTCTCCGATGTTTCATCAGATAGAAGGTTTAGCAGTGGATAAGGATATTACTTTTGGTGATTTAAAAGGTGTTTTAACAGTTTTTGTGCATAGAATGTTTGGTGAAGATCGGAAAGTGAGATTTAGACCTGGCTACTTTCCTTTTACAGAACCGAGTGCTGAGGTAGATGTATCTTGTCTATTATGTCATGGAAAAGGCTGTAGGTCTTGTGGATATAGTGGTTGGTTAGAGATTATGGGTGCCGGGATGACTGATCCAGCAGTTTTTAATATGGTAGGCTATGATCCAGAAAAATATTCTGGTTTTGCCTTTGGAATGGGAGTAGAAAGAATTGCTATGTTAAAATATGGTATAAATGATATCCGTTTATTTTTTGAAAATGATTTAAGATTTTTAAAACAATTTTGAGATAGTCGTTAGTGAATAGTAGCAACCGGACACTTAACTTGAGTGCCAGGTTGAATAAATAGACTTGATGTATTGTGTCTTTACTCTATTAAATTAAAAACTTAAAATAAAAAACGAAAAACCATAATTCAAAACTCAAAACTTTTTTGTATAAACTATTGCTTTTAATGTGGGGATCGAATTTATTCGACCGGTGTTATTTTGGTAATTTTTTTAGCTTTTTTTACTATATAACTATTAGCTCATATGCCCCCAGGTCTATGCTAATATAATAACATATAGACCAAGGAGGTAATAGCTATATGACCAATAGTATTTGTAATCATTTAGTTAAGTCACCAGAGGGCTGTTTCAAACGTGATGTAATAGATGGGTATGGATTATCAAGAGTTGAAGCCGATGTGCTCTGGGACTATGTGAATAATTTTGTAAAAGAACATTATCTTGCTAGTAGATTTGACAATCAGATCATATTCTATGCTGTATCAGCAGATGAACCGGCCGGAAAGCCGATTAAAGACTGTCGGATTATTCCAGTAAATCTTACTCTATACCGCCATACAGACTGGAAAATAAAGGCTAAACTAGGCATTCCTGCTCTAAGAGAATCTTTGGTAGCAAGGCTTTCTGAGGAAGCACACCACCAGGGAGGTCTACTTTCTCAAGGCGATCTTGCTGAGATATTAATTGTCGATAAGTCTACGGTAAAGAGAATCGTCAAAAGAATAAAGGCAAGGGGTGACAGCATACCTACCAGAGGAGAGATCAAAGATATCGGACCGGGGGTATCTCATAAAGCAAGAATCATTGAACTACTCCTAAAAAGATATCAGCCCACCGAGGTAGCCCTAAAGACCAAGCATAGTCTGTCCTCGGTAACCAGGTACTTTGAAAATTTCATCAAGGTCTTGTATCTAGATGATCAAGGATTTAGCCTCGTTAAAATACGCCATCTTACCGGTACCTCAGAGAAGGTAGTCGGTGAGTATCTTAAAATCTATACTCGATGTAAGGAAAATGAGGACTACACCGAAAGATTAGAGGAGATCAAGGGCTACCTATCCAGTAAAAAAAGGGGGCTGCTATGAGCATAAATAAGCAAGTATACGGTCGCCTTCAGGAAAAGACCCTAAAAAACAGCCTGATCCTTCACCTGATGGAAAACTATGGTTACCAGTCCAAGCCCAAGGTCGCTGAGGCTCTGATTATTGATCTCTTATCCATCCATGCTGAATCTACTAAAGATGCCTTAGAACTTAAGCCCGGACAGATGGTCTGGCCTGCGGTCCTAAAGACCGAAAAACACGGCAATGGGAAAACGCTTGCTAAGACCAAGTCTAAGCAGGTTATCCTGTCTATCGTGGCCGATTCAGATATTTTAGATTACAGCAGGGGGATAAAAACCTCTCTCATCTTGGCTAAAAGAATAGCCCGGATTGTAAATGAAGCATACCATCAAGGTGGGGTACTCTCCCAAGCTGATATCGCCCTGATCTTTAATCTATCCCAAGCCAAAGTATCCCAGCTTGTTCTAGCCTACCAGAAGGAGAAAGAGGTGATGCTTCCCCTTAGAGGGGTAGTTCATGATATGGGCAGATCCATAACTCATAAGGTAAAAATAATCAACCTGTATACCCAAAACTATTCTACCAAAGATATAGCCAGAGCTACTTCCCATGCACCTTCATCGGTGGATAGATATATCAGAGATTTCCAAAGGGTTAAAATCCTTTGGGAAAGAGGTATGATTTTAAGTGAAATAGCTTATATCACCTCATTATCTGAGAACCTGGTTACTGAATATATTGAAATTGTCAAAGAACAGGTGTTAAAAAATTAAATTTTATTGTATACTTAAGGGAGACCTAGGGGCATATGCCCCCATTACTATATACTAACGACTATTCACTATAAGAAGGGAGTGAAAAAATGCAGGTTTCTTATAATTTATTAAAAGAATATGTGGATATTGATAATATATCCCCTGAAGAGCTTACTAATAGATTAACTATGAATGGAATAATTTTAGAACGAATGGAAAATATATCTGCTGCTGAGATAGAGAAAGTAGTAGTAGGTAAGATAACTGCTCTAAATAAACATCCTGAAAATAAAAATTTATCTGTCTGTCAGGTAGACATAAAAGGAAAAATACTTCAAATAGTTTGTGGGGCAAACAATATGAAAGTTTTTGATAAAGTAGCAGTTGCTTTAGAAGGAGCAAAATTGCCTCAGATAGGAGTTATTAAAAGTAAA
>NZ_PFKO01000098.1:0-2161 GCF_002784285.1 Candidatus Infernicultor aquiphilus | reverse complement strand
CTATTGGCATTCATCATTTTCTTCCCGGCGGTTCTCTGTCCTACTCTTTTGACTATTTTTTTTGAGGTTACCGCTAGAGATAAAGGTCTAATTATTTTTTCGATTCTCTTATTATTCTTTATTTTCTTATTTTTATTATCTGGCCTTGATTAGCTTTTTGCAATTCCTGAGGTGAAATTTTAATCAGAGAATTTTCTGAACCGCCTCCGGAATAAACCATTTCTTTTTCCATTACTTTGGGGTCAATTAAAAAAGTAGCCGAATAACCAAAGGAGGGAACTCCGCCACAGATATAGTTGGTTTTTTCCAGAATCTCCGGCGGATTAGCCGTGCGGGGCGGTTCAATTTCCAGAGCTTTTCCTATTTTCTTTAAACTTACTCTATCTTCTCCCTTCACAATAGCCACAATTAGATTCCCCTGCTGATCTATTAGGCAGATATTTTTTACAAAATCTTCCGCTGAAGTATGAACAGATCTTGCGGCATCTTCTACTGAATGACAGGAAGTTGTAAAAGAAAGATGCTCGGCTTGAAGATGATTATCTTGAATATATTGTTTAATTTTTTCTTCGTAGGGGTTCATTGTTGTCTGGTCCGCTTTTAATTTTGATTTCCCATCATTCATTTTAAATTCTCCTTAAAAAATTATTTAATACCCATCTTGATTATAATGGTAATGGAAAGATTTTACTCATTTTTAGGAATAAATATTTTACGCAGATGCTCTGATTTTTGCATTAAATTCTGAATATCCACTATTTTATCTTCTTTTATCTCTAAAGCTTTGGTTATATCCGTAATTTCCCAACCCTTTTCTAAAGCTAATAAAATTAAATCCATCTTTTCGTAAGAAATTCCCAGAGCTTCTTCAGTAGTAAGCCCAGGAATAAGATCAGGTGAAGGAGGCTTTTGAATAATTCTGGAGGGGATATTTAGATAGCAAGCTAATTCTCTTACCTGAGTTTTATATAAATTAAGAAGGGGCATAATATCAGAGGCATCATCACAGCCATGTTTGACAAAAAATCCAATCTGATATTCGCTTTTATTGGCCGCTCCGACTACCAATCTATTTTCCAATTCGGCATAAAGATAAAGTAAGACCATCCGAAGACGATGTTTTATCCGATAATAGGCATTGCTCTTTTCCAGATAACTTTTAAAGGCTTTATCTTTAAAACCTAAAAGACTAGCGGAAAAAGGAATTTCTCCGGTCTTTCTGGTATAAAATTGGTAGGATTCTTTAATTACCCTCCCCTTTAATCCTCCCCAAACAGGAATTTTATTAAAGGGAGATAAGGCATAAATCCTCATTTCTTGAAGATAAGGAGTAAGATCAATTAATTTGGTGGGGATGGATAATTCTTGAGCCAAATCCTGGGCGTCTTTGAGATGTTCTTTTTTAGAATCCTGATCGGGCATAATTAAAGCTAAAACTTTTTGAGGGCTAAGTGCCCGCTGACCCAAGACCGCAACAACGCTGGAGTCAATCCCTCCACTTAGCCCTAAGATGAGCCCTTCTCTTTCTAGTTTTTCGGTATATTCTCGGATAAAATTCTCTATAGAAAGAGATACTTTCTCAGGTTCAATCCTCATTTCAACTTTCAATTCTTCCAAAAGAATATTATCGCTCATTCTCTTTAGTTACCGTTTTAAATATTTTTAATATTTTTTATTCGGTTTTATAATATTGGCTAATATTGGGTATAGTTTAAAAGTTCAATTTCACCTTCTATTCCTTCCTCTCCATAGGTTTTACTTCTTAAAGGTAAGGCTAATTCTGGGTCAATAACCCATTCAGCCAGTATTTTATCTTCCTCTTCGGGACTAAAAAGCTGGCAGACAAATCCTGATCTACCGGCAATCTCTTCCATGGCGGTTACCTTGATTATCCCTGCCCCAAAGAAGCTCATCTTTTCTCCTACCTTTAAATCCATCTGGCTAAAAAAGAAACCATAGGCAGGATTGATGACTAACATATTTAAGGATATTCCGTAAGCTCCCCCTAACCCAAAGGCAGTCTCCTGGCCTAATTTATCTTTAGTTAAAGTCCCTTTAGTAGTATAAGAAACTTCATAGACTTCCTCGCCCTTCTGGGATTTCTCTGGATCTATTTTAATATCCAGGATATAGGTAATTTCTACTGGTTCCTCATTTTCAT